>JAUNIU010000016.1 GCA_030523265.1 Eubacteriales bacterium
CAGACGCTCCTCAAATTCTCCTCTATATTTTGACCCTGCCACCATACCTGACAAGTCCAGCGTCAGAACCCGCTTATTCTGAATGATTTCCGGGATATCCCCATTCACAATCTTTTGCGCCAGTCCTTCTACCACCGCTGTTTTACCAACTCCCGGTTCTCCCACCAGACAAGGGTTATTTTTGGTACGTCGGCTGAGAATCTGTACCACGCGTTCGATCTCCGCATCTCTGCCAATGACAGGATCTAATTTCCCATCCTTGGCATAGGCAGTCAGATCCCGGCTATACTGATCCAACATCGGAGTAGCAGATTTGTTTTTGCGGTTCTTTTGCATCATATATTCATTCTTTGCACTGGTCATATCCTGCCCCGACGCTGTTAAGACATCAATATACAATTTCTGTACATTGATCCCCTTGGTATTTAGCAGACGTACCGCAATACAATCTGTCTCTTTTAACAGAGCAATCAGCAAATGCTCGGTTCCCGCCTGTTCTGCACCCAGACGGTCTGCCTCCGCCAGACTGTTGTCTAAGATCCGGCGGGTACGTGGTGTGAAATTCCCCCGTTCTCTTGTCAACACAGAGGGTTCTGAGACCATCAGTTCATCCATCAAATCCTCTATTTTATCTACAGATACACCATTTGCCTTTAATACCTCTGATGCCACTCCCTTGGTCTTTACCAGAGCCAGCAACAAATGCTCGGTACCAATATAATTATGTCCCTTACCGAGTGCTTCCTTCCCGGCATTCTCTAACACCTTCTCTGCACTTCTGGTATAACGTTTCCGCATGTTTTTTCCTCATTTCTGCACTGCTTCTTTCATCGCATGCCAGGTTTGTGTCGCAGTGCAGACACAAATCTGCTGAGTGATACATATGATTCACTCCTAGCTTTCAAACTAGTCGTTTATATCAGATTCTGATCCCAGATCATCTGGATTCATCCCTTTATATCGCATGTAAATCGAAATCACGGCCAATAACATCAAAGCGCTAAAGGCAAGCAATATACCCACCACATATTTCAGACGTTTCGCTGTCAAGACTGCCTGTGATTCCTTCTCCGACACAATGCCTTCCGTATTACTTCGATACCAGGCTCTTACTTTATCATAAGGCATCAATAAATTTTGTTCTTTATCATATAAATAAAACCCCTCTGTATCTTCGGACTGCCCATACACAAGCACATAGGTATGTTCCGTCTCGCTTTCCAACGCATATGCCGTAATTTCCTGATCATCTAATTTCAACACCGTCTTGCCAAATCCCTGTGGAATCTGATCGTCCTCCGGACTGGTGATCCGAATCGACATAGCCCCCTGCAAGATCACACCCTCCTGCGAAGAAAACGCATGGACACCATCTGCGGACACATCCTGCGGACTTTTTGCCACGGTTGGTGACTCTTTGACAGCAGGCGGTTCTGTAGTTTTGGCTTTCTTTTTCTTCTTTTTCCCTGTGGGCGCCGGAGTAACCCCAGATGCCTGTTTCGGCTGTTCGGGTGGTGCCGCAGACGGCTGCATCTGTGCTGTTTGTGACGGGGCAGGGGTGGCACTTCCCGTCTCCTGTCCCTTCCGGTTTACAACGATCGTCAGCGGATTATGAGAGACCGACATTTTATCCGATGTACTTTCTCCAAATACATTATATGGTTTTTTGAGAGTAATCGTGGTATGCCCTTCATGCCTTGCCAGAAATTTCACCGAATATTTAATGGACGTACTGCCGCTTTCCCGTTCCACATCCTCCACGCGAAATTCATCATCATTACCGTAGACTACACTACCACCCGTCTGAAATTGCAAGACACGGTTATCATAGGAAAAATATCCTTCAAAACCTGAGATTTCCTGCGAGGACTTTACCGTAATCACCACATAAACCACATCTCCTGACGTCACCGTAGTATTTTTGGTGGTTATGGAAACATTGGCGCTGGCAGCTGATGCCGGACGGCCTGTCACAATAATACCAGCCATAAAAAGCATTAGTATTCCCAACATCCACCGGATCATTCTTTTATCCTTCGGACTGTGTATAAATTGCATGTTGATCCCCTCTTATTCCTCCGGTGTGTGGGTCTGTTCCGGTTCTACAGTCGCTTTTGGCTTCTCCGGCTCTGCCGTAGCATTCACCTGCTGATCCTGCTTCTCCTTAGGTTCCTCTGGTGTATCAGCCTTCTTTGCGTCACTCTCCTTGGAGTCCTGTTTTGCGGTCTCCTGCTTTGCCGCTTTTTTACCCGCGGCAACCGCCCCCCGCGTCACTTCGATCTTATAATTTCTCACACTGCCGTTTGCTGCTTTTACCTGCACAGTAAACGTGTTTTTGCCCACTGCCAGAGAATGGACTCCTGTACCGGATACCGTAGCCGATGAAGATACCGCAGCCGCATTAATATTGATACTGGTCACAGTACTTGCTACAGAAACCGTATATGTCTTGGAACCATTATCGCCTAAAACAAATGGACTTTGGAACGTATACCCTGACACATATAGTGTCTGCAAATAATTATTCGGATTCGCACCACCAGATGGTATCGGGCAGGCAGATGCCGGCATATTGTTATAGATCGGTATGGAGAACACGATCGGAGTATCTGCAATATTACTGCCATATGCTGATACAGTCTTGGTTGCCTCACTGTTTGGAGCCTCAATGTTGGACATATACTGATGGTTGTAACGGTTCTTTGATGTCACATTAAACTTCTGTAAATACAACGTATTCTGACCCACATTAATGTATTGGTTTCCAATATATTTTCCACCACCTACGATGGATTTATACGGATCGGTCCACGGTCTGCTATAAGTAGTCCCTGTACTTGCCCAATACAATCCATTGGCAACTGCACCACCGCCGGCACTATTGCTGGCACCTATGTTATAGAAATTATAAATTCCAGGATACCCTGACACATTACCGGATACCGAACTGCTCATCATCGTTGGACTGATGACCACCTCCTGCTTCACGCGGGATGCCAGATGATATGGACTGACGCCGGAAGAAGCAGCCGCTTTGATAAACGCAGCAGAATATTTCATCTGTCCGGTTTTACCATTTGTTTTCGTATAATTAAATTTCTTATTATACATTGGCGTATTTTTCAGTATATTCTCTACACCACTCTGTGTCTGTACATCCTTTTGATATTCCAACAATTCAAACTGGAAAATCCCCCTGCTATCCAGGAAATTTCGTGGATCCATATAGTATTCCACTGCCTTTTTCGATGCGGTTACCCAAGTGGTGCCATCATAAACGGTATATTTATCTTTGGTCCAGTCATAGGCTCCGTCGGCGGTGGATTTCCAGTCCGGTGATTTACTATTGCTCAACAGATTCAAACCCACCTTACATTCTGCTGCCACCGCTGCGTTCCAGTCCAGGCCTGTTTTATATGGCTCAAATTCCCAACTTGGATATTCCTTATGCAGCTTCACCAGTTCTGTAATATAAGCACTCGGAAAACCTAACTGGCTCATTTTCTTTTTGAACTGTGCCTCCGTCAGCTTTGCATTGCCTGTCTTTTTGGCGTTTGGTTTTGCGGTGGCTGTGCTCTTGCTGCCGCCTGCAGTGCCAGTGGATGGTGCCTCCGTTGGCACGACTCCTGGTTCCTCCCGCTCCACAATCTGGAATTTCACCGCATATTCCGGCAAAAATCCCTTAACGATCTTTTTCTTGATACGTACGGATACTTTATAATATTTGAGAGTACCTACCTTTTTCTCGCTTAATACGGTTACCTGCCGATTATTACTTAATACAATATCTTTCCCAGACAAACGAACCGCCTTCTTTTTCCCCGCCTTCTTATATAAAGTCTGGGAAGAACTTGTAGTATATACTTTGCCCGGCATTCCCTTTTTATATGTAATCTTGGCATATTTTGCGCGGATATATCCTTTAATTTTTTTCGTTCCATTTTTGGCAGATACATGATACCATTTCTGATTATCCACTATTTTCTCGGATAGTATCTTCACACTGGTTTTCTTCGCTAATTTCAGCTTGGTACCATTTAATTGAACCACTGTGCCGCTTTCGTCCGGTTTCTTATACAATTTAACCGATGCAGCGGATATTTTAGCCGGAATATAAGTCCTCACACTACCGGTCAGCACTTTTACATATGCCGAATGCAGATATCCGGTCATACTCTTACCAGCCAGTTTGAACTTCACATGATACCATTTCCCGTTTTTCGCTAAAATGGTTACCTGCTTTCCATCGGATAGCGTTACTTTAGAACCACCGGATTTCAAAAAATTGTACTTCATCCCCGGTCCCTTTCGTACATTCAGATAACCGCTGGTGATCTGCACCTCACCAACTGCTGTGGCACTGGAAATATCATCCTGTATCAATAGGAAAATAAACAAAACGGTACAAAGACAAATTCCCCCAAGGCACGCTGCCCATTTCTTTTTGTTTTTCAACTTTGGCATCTGTAACACCCTTTCTCGTTTTTACTACTTTAACATTTCCCGCAAATCTTCTGTTTCAAATATATAATGAGATCCACAGAATTGACAGTTTACCTCGATGGGTTCCTGATCTGCGATCATTTCCTCCAAATCCTTGCGTCCTATACTGGCAATGGCTCTGGATACCCGTTCCTTGGAACAGTTGCAATAATATTCAGTCTCCAGCCGATCTGAAATCTCCAGATCCAATTCTCCCAAAAGATGCTGCAACAATTCTTCCGGCGTCATCCCCTGATCCAACAGATCCGTTACGGAACGAACTTTTTGTAACGAACCTTCTAATCGGTCAATCACCGTTTCCTCTGCAAAGGGCATCACCTGAATAATGAAGCCGCCCGCTTGTTTCACATGATTATCCCGGTCCATCAATACCCCCAGTCCCACGGAAGAAGGGATTTGTTCAGATGTAGCATAATAATATGTCAAATCCTCGGCAATTTCCCCCGATACCAAATGGGTCTGTCCATTATAAGGCTCTTTCATGCCGATGTCACGAATCACATTGAGGAATCCCGGTCCCAATGCACCGGATACATCTAACTTCCCTTGTGCATTCGGCGGTAGAATCACATTCGGTTCTTTTACATATCCCTTTACTCTTGCCTGATGATCTGCCGTCACCGTCAGTCCACCGATGGGTCCGCCACACTGAATCTGCAGGGTCAGGATATCCTTATCCCCCTTCATCATACATCCCATCATACTACCTGCGGTCAACAATCTGCCTAATGCCGCGGTTGCCACCGGGCTGGTCTGGTGAATTTCTCTGGCACGCTCCACCAGATTCTTACTCGTCACAGCAAACACACGAAGTTGCTTGTTTGCCGCCATACCTCTTACAATATAATCTGCACTCATTGATACTCTATCCTCCTACGCTCTGCGTGCGATAAAATACAATCGTTCACTGTTTTCTGCAGGCTCTGCCTTAGAAAACGCATCATAGACCGCTTCTACCTGCAGTCCCGCTTCTTCTAACAAGTGTTGTACCAGATCCGGAGTATATGCACGCTGTCTGTGATATTCCTCCACTCTCCGAAAGAGATCCCGTTTCTCCTCTGCCAGCTGATAGATCGTTACAAGATATTCATTGATCCCCGCTTCCGGATGATACTCATTTTCCCATATCAGAGTCGCATCCTCCCGATGATCCGTAATGGTACGGTTTCCCAGAATATGTTGATAAAAATGTGCTGTCTTCATGTCAAAGATGAATACACCACCCGGATCTAAAAATATCTTTACCCGTTGAAACACCGTTCGTAATTCTTCCTCTGTCAGAATATAATTCATACCGTCGCAGACGCAAACCACCGCTGCCACCGATCCATACAAGTCCAGCTCCCGCATATCCTGTTGTAATAATAACACGCTCTCCGGACATTTCGTCCTGGCAATATCTAACATTTCAAATGACTGGTCTATGCCGATCATATCATAACCATCTGCCGCCAGACGTTCCGTCATATTGCCGGTGCCACACGCCAGATCCACCACAAGTCCTGCCGTCACATCGTATTCCTCCAGCAGGCTATGTACATAAGTATGCCAAGCATCATAGGGAATATTATCCATGAACAAATCGTAGCTTTCTGCAAACCCACCATATATCTCCATTTCTTCGTCCATGCAGAACTCCCTTCTCCCCTATCACCGATCACAAAAGGGCATAATTAGTCATTCTGTTTGATTATAGCATAACCATGAAACGACCGCAAGTCTCCCGACCCGGAAGTGGGATTTAATACGAATCAACAAAAAGACATTTCATTGAAAGATTTGTAACATGTCACATAACATTTAACATTTGGAATGCACCTTGCGGTTGCGGAAAAGAACCGAAAAATTGATAGTGTTTGTAAATCAAACTTGTTATAATTAATTTACAAAATAGAAAGGAAGTGAATTACATGAAACTATCAGAAAAAATACAGATATTACGTAAACGAGATGGCTATTCGCAAGAGGAATTAGCAGAAATCTGTAATGTTAGCAGACAATCCATATCTAAATGGGAAGCCGATATTACACTTCCAGAAACGGAAAAGCTGATTATTTTAAGTAATACATTCCAAGTTACTGTTGATGTTTTACTAAAAGATACACTTTCCGTTGATGGTATTCAGGAAGTGTCTTCCTGTGGAAATAATGCAATCCAAAAGAAAAAAATGGCTATATTTGAAGGCGCGTTAATCAAAGAGAGCATTACGGATGAAAATATATTGGATTATATTAATGTACATAAAGTTGAGTTATGGAATACTGGTGGCAGACCAAAATATTGGACAGTGATATTTTTTACTTCCACGCAGCCTGATTTTCCTGAATTAGTTTCAAAAGTCATGATTTCAGACAAAAATCGTGGAGGAAACTGGTTTGTTGATTTTAAGCAGAATAACACTAAATTCATTGTATTTAGAAACAAAATACTAAAATATGAAATTGGAAATGCGAAAGAGAAATCAATCGTTTGCGAGGAATGTCGCAAATTAGGAATCCCAGATGAACAAATGCACTGGCAAGAATAAGATTTGTATTATTCCTGCAAGTGAATCAATGGCATAATCCTGTGTTCATTATATTGGTTTACCTTGATGCCATATCCACATTCCGGGCAGCAAAATACCTTCTTAGAAGAATATGGTATAAGCGGAATATAATATAGCGTGAACCAAGTCCTGCATCTGAGATATGCCCAATGCGTCGAATATTTACATTCCTCACAATGAATCAGTTCTTTGGAATGCCCCAAGCTTTTTTTGAATACTTTTGAACCAAAAAGAACGATCATGATCCTCTCCTCCCTGTATCCAGTAATCCTTTGATCCCAAGACCGCCAAAGATGATTCCCAGCACACTGGGTATCGCAAAGATCAAACAAAAATGAAGATAATACAGCCTTCGCGTTTCAGCAATATCTTTCATAACATGCGCCATTTTCCAGGCATCCCAAAAAGAAAGTGTCGAAAATTCCTTCTGTAAATTGTGTGCCATCACAGCAACAAACATAATATAAGACAGTATCACATTACATATAATCAGGAAAACTCCTTCCACGACTTTCATCTTTCTTTTATGCGTCATATTATAAAAAACAGAAAACAGGAACGCCGCTGGGAACATGGACAACATTACCTGCAACGTAGATATGTATTCTATATTATAGACCATAACATTAATGACTGCCATAACTACAGCGACTATGATGGAGACCAGAAAAGCCAGAAGCACCTGGAAAAAATTCTGTGATTCACGATTCCCAGCATCATTCCATGCATCAGCAGGAGCGGAATTCCCATAATTTACAGAAGATGCATCCTCCTGCATGCGCTGCCAATCCGTCTCCGTATGCGTAAAACTCCGGGAATCAATCGTTCCTGGTACAATCGCCTGATCAAAATTATAAGTTGTATCACGTATTTCCGAATCAAAACTTCCAGAATCCAGAATTGTATTACTTGTAGTTTTCGCATCCACACTTGCATTACTGGTGGTTTCCGTATCCAGATTTCCAGGTTTCGTAATCTCATTATTAATAGTTTCAATATCCAGGATTCCATTATCAAAGCTTTGGTACTTTTGAAAGTTTTTGAATTTCTGACTTTCTTCCTCGGCATCAAACGTATTATTTCCCATTTTCTCTTCTCCTCATCCTATCTTTCGTGCATTATTCTCTGCGTTCTGTAACAATATCCATATATCCATTTTCTTTATCAGGAATCTTTTTCCTCAAACCATAATATCAATATTACCGCCCAGTTCCGGCATCACGGAATTTTCCATCATAGAACGGTCCATCATGTCGATCAGTCCCTCGCCTGCCTGCTCTGCCATATCCAGACTCATCGCCAACACCTGCGTACCCACCGCATCCAACAAACCTGTCTGCGACATATTCATTGATAATCCTTCCATATCCATCGTATCCCCTCCCTCCTTGAATGGCTTTTCCATTCTCACGATCCAAGCGGTGACTTTGCACCTCTATCTTTCTTATCATAGCATAAAAAATTTTACCGCGCAATGATAGCCTGGTTTGACGTTCCCATTTTTGACATTACGGAAAGATACATAAAACAGTAGATAACCACGAGTTATTTTAATAAAAACAAGAAACGTCAAATTGTCTGGGAATTTTTCGGAACTACAAAAAAAGAGGCCGGAGGATCACTCCGGTCTCCTTTCATCACTGCATCTATATACGAAAAGGACTATTTTTTACTTTTGCACTCTTGGCAGCTGACCATTTTCTACTTCTTTTCATGATCCTTTACACATTCCTGCCAGGTGCCATCCAGATCCGGAAGCCGCTTGATAATCCGCGCCCCCAATATTCCGATCAAGATACCAGACACCATACCGCCAATCCACAAGAAGGGCAAATAGTATATCAATGAAGAGGTTTCCAGGATTACCATTGCCACCAATATCTGTCCAACATTGTGGAATACACCACCTGCCAGACTCACTGTTGTCACAGAAAACCATTTCACCCTCTTCAGTATTATCATCAGACATCCACTCAGCATGCCACCTGCGAGACTATAAACAAAAGACACCATATTCCCGAACGTTAAACCCACCAAGAGGACTCTCACGAAATTTAAAAAAAGTGCATCTTTGGAACCCAACCGATATAAAGCAACCAGAACCACCAGATTTGTCAATCCCAATTTCATACCGGGAACCGCAGTAAATACCGGGATCTGTGCCTCCACCCAGGATAGCACCATGGCTAATGCAATCAACAACCCACGCAGTGCAATCTTGGATGTATTACGATGTTTCTCCATCTATTTCACCTTCCTGCTCCGTTAGCCTCGGCTAACTTTTCTTAGTTTACCATCTTCCCTCACCGGAATGCAACGGTGTCTTTGATCATTTTTTCTCAACAAGGATTCCAGTATGAAAAAGTACCTCTGCGTTCCACCGCCAAATCATCACATCTGTTTTCGCACCACCTGATATTCATCTCCGTTGCGGTAAAAGGGACAGCTTTCCCGTTTATTGGTCAAAAAACGCATATAATCATCCTCGTCCATATTAACATCACACACATACTCTTCATATTCCTCATCATAAGAATAATTTGCACAAGTATCACATTCCATAGCAATCTCCATATCTAAAACGGACAGTGACAAATGCCACTGTCCGCCATCATGATCCGAAAAATCTCTCTGTTACGATTCTCCTATATTATCCTGCCCCAAAACTTTTCTTTAGGCATTGACAACCTTACCAAAGTCAGCCTTTAAGCTGGCACCACCGATCAAACCGCCATCGATATCCGGTTTTGCCAACAGCTCTGCTGCATTGCCTGCATTCATAGAGCCACCGTACTGGATACGAACAGCCTCTGCGGTGTCTGTATCATAGATCTCTGCGATCAGATCACGGATACCCTTGCAAACCTCCTGCGCCTGATCGGAAGTAGCAGTCTTGCCAGTACCGATCGCCCAGATTGGCTCATAAGCGATGACCATGCTCTTCACCTGATCTGCGGTTACCCCAGCCAGATCAGACTTAATCTGCAAACGAATCCAGTCCATGGTGACACCCAGTTCTCTCTGCTCCAAAGACTCACCACAACATAAAATCGGAGTTAATCCGGCTTCAAATGCCTTCTTTACTTTCTTATTTAAGAGAACATCGTCCTCCTTAAAATAATCACGGCGCTCAGAATGTCCTAAAATGACATACTTTACACCAGCATCCACTAACATTGCTGCAGAGATTTCTCCGGTATATGCACCGCTTTCCTCGAAATACATATTCTCTGCACCCACTGCTACGTTCGTGCCTTTCACAGCTTCTACAACAGGTACGATATCAATCGCCGGTACGCAGTATACTACATCCACATCCGGGTTCACTACCAGATCTTTCAACTCATTTACCAAAGCAACTGCCTCACTCGGCGTCTTATTCATTTTCCAGTTGCCTGCAATAATTTTCTTTCTAGCCATTTTTGATTCCTTTCTAAACTCTCCTGCAATACAAGTATTTTAACCATTCTCACTCCGGTTCATTATTTATCATCCGCAGCTACCACACCTGGCAGATCCTTGCCCTCTAAGAACTCTAAAGAAGCACCACCACCAGTAGAGATATGCGTCATCTTATCGCCGAAGCCCAACTGGTTACAAGCGGCTGCACTGTCACCACCACCGATGATTGTGGTTGCATCTGTCAATGCTGCCATAGCCTTTGCCACTTCAATGGTACCAGATGCAAAATTAGACATCTCGAAACATCCCATTGGTCCGTTCCAAACCACTGTCTTTGCACCAGCCAAAGCATCTGCAAACAGCTTAGATGTCTCTGGTCCGATATCCAGACCTTCCATATCAGCCGGAATCTCACCACGGCCTACGGTCTTAAAGTTTGCATCGTTGGAGAAATCATCCGCCACTACGGTATCCACAGGAATCAGGAACTTAACACCCTTCTCCTCTGCTTTCTTCTCCATATCTAATGCATACTGCTTATAATCCTCCTCTAACAAGGACTTACCCACTTCCTCACCATGTGCAGCCATGAAGGTATAAGCCATACCGCCGCCGATGATCAGGGTATCCACTTTATCTAACAGGTTCTCGATCACAGAGATCTTAGAAGAAACCTTTGCACCACCCAGGATCGCTACGAATGGACGCTCTGGATTATTCACAGCATTTCCTAAGAAATCAATCTCTTTCTGCATCAGATAACCAACGGCACAGTCGCCACCCTTCTTACGGATAAACTCTGTTACGCCTACATTAGAGCAATGCGCTCTGTGGGCAGTACCAAATGCATCGTTTACAAATACGTCAGCCAGAGAAGCCAGATCCTCCGACAAAGCCTCACCATTCTTGGTCTCCTCTGCTCTATAACGTGTATTCTCCAACAGAACCACATCGCCGTCATTCATAGCAGCGACAGCAGCCTTGGCATTGTCTCCTACTACATTAGCATCTGCTGCGAACTTCACTTCCTGTCCCAACAACTCTGTTAATCGCTTAGCCACCGGTGCCAATGATAACTCCGGTTTCGCCTCTCCCTTCGGCTTACCCAGATGAGAGCACAGAATCACCTTTCCGCCATCTGCGATCAGCTTCTTGATCGTAGGCAGTGCAGCCACCAGACGATTCTCATCTGTAATGTTTAAGTCCGCATCCAATGGAACATTGAAATCACAACGAACCAAAACCTTCTTACCCTTTACGTTGATATCATCAACGGATTTCTTATTTAACATTTCATTTACCTCCAAATTTTCCTTATTCACTCGCTGCTTTTGCGAAAAACGGGCCCGGTCCAATGAAAGACCGGACCCGTAATGTCCTGTTTATTCTGTATAAGAATTAAGCTAACTCTGAGAAATATTTGATCGTTCGAGAACTAGCAAACTCGATACATAAATTAAGCTAACTCTGAGAAATACTTGATCGTTCTTACCATCTGAGATGTGTAAGAGTTCTCATTGTCATACCAAGATACAACCTGTACCTCATACAGATCATCTGCTACTTTGTTTACCATTGTCTGCGTAGCATCAAACAGAGAACCATATCTCATACCTACGATATCGCTGGATACGATCTCGTCCTCATTGTAACCGAAGGACTCGTTTGCTGCTGCCTTCATAGCTGCATTAACGCCTTCCACTGTCACATCACCCTTACATACTGCTGTTAAGATAGTAGTAGAACCTGTAGGGGTAGGAACACGCTGTGCAGATCCGATTAACTTACCATTTAACTCTGGGATAACTAAACCGATTGCCTTAGCTGCACCAGTGCTGTTTGGTACGATATTAACTGCTGCTGCACGAGATCTTCTCAGATCGCCCTTTCTCTGAGGACCATCCAGAGTCATCTGATCACCTGTGTATGCATGGATCGTTACCATGATACCAGACTGAACCGGCGCATACTTATTCAGAGCGTCAGCCATAGGTGCTAAACAGTTTGTTGTACAAGAAGCTGCAGAAATAATGGTATCCTCAGCCTTTAATGTCTCATGGTTTGTATTATATACAATCGTAGGAAGATCGTTTCCTGCTGGAGCAGAGATAACCACCTTACGAGCACCTGCATTGATATGAGCCTGTGCTTTATCCTTAGAAGTATAGAATCCAGAACACTCCAGAACTACATCTACACCAAGGTCTCCCCAAGGACAATTGTTAGCATCTGGGAATGCATAAATCTTAATCTCCTTACCGTCAACCGTGATAGAATCATCACTAGCAGATACGGTATCAGCCTTCTCATACTTACCCTGAGAAGAATCATACTTTAACAGATGAGCAAGCATCTTAGGGCTTGTCAAATCGTTAATAGCAACTACTTCATAACCCTCTGCACCAAACATCTGTCTGAAAGCAAGACGTCCGATACGACCAAAACCATTGATTGCAACTTTAACTGCCATGTCAAAATCCTCCTAAAAATAATTTTTTATTTTACGTCAGACCGATAAAAGCTTGTCTAACAATTTACCCGAAGTCTATTGTACCCAATTTACCTACAAATTTCAAGGATATTTTTGAAGAAACTGCCAAAAACACCACTTTTTCCCTAGGACGGCTCCCAAAACACCATTTTTCCACTGGACAAAGACTCCTGCACCAGGATGGTTCTCTGGTTGGAAGACCCTTTAAACACCAGTCCCAGATCTTTTTTAGCAATCTCAAATTCACCATCCACCATCACATCGATGTAGGACATTAATTCTTTCGTTTCCTGCCACTGCTGCATCATGGTACCTACCACATCCCGTTCAAAATCATATCCGGTGAAGCACCAGACTGTTTTATCCGGATACCGTTCCCGAATCCGGCGAACCAACGGCAGCAAGCCTTTCTGATTCTCATGCTCTAACGGCTCACCACCTAACAATGTGATCCCTTTGATATAATCCGGCTTCATATAATCCATAATCAGGTCAATCGTTTCCTCCGTAAAGGGCGTACCATACTCAAAATCCCATGTCTCAGGATTAAAACATTCCTTACAATGATGGGTACAGCCACTGACAAACAGAGAGACACGCACCCCCGGTCCATTGGCTACATCACATCTCTTAATATCTGCATAATTCATACGAATCCTCATTCCTGCGCAGCGTTACCATTTGAAAATCATTGCATCGACACAATTTTCAAACTATTCTCCTGCTCATACTTTCGTCCTATAGATGAAGAACTCTGGCATTAATCTCCTTTGTTTTTCCCACATTCCAGAAGTTTTCCCCTAAGTATCCACAGGTTCTGCGGGTCACATTCATCTTGTTTTTGTCTTTATTATGACATTGCGGACATTCCCACTCCAAATCATCATTGATGATAATCTCCCCATCGTATCCACATACATGGCAATAATCGGATTTGGTATTAAACTCTGCATACTGGATATTGTCATAGATAAAGCGTACCACATCTTCCAGTGCTTCCAGATTATGGCGCATATTTGGGATCTCCACATAAGAGATCGCACCGCCGGACGAAATATTCTGGAACTGGCTCTCAAAGGTAAATTTGGTGAATGCATCAATCTTCTCACGCACATCCACATGATAAGAATTGGTATAATATCCTTTATCTGTCACATCCTCGATCACGCCAAAACGTTTTTTGTCAATTTCCGCAAAGCGATAGCACAGGCTCTCTGCCGGTGTTCCATACAGTCCAAATCCCAGACCGGTTTCCAGCTTCCATGTGTCGCACGCCAGACGCAGACGCTTCATCAAGCGCAGCGCGAAATTGGTTCCCTTGGGATCGGTATGGCTCACACCCGTCATCAGTTTGGTGGTCTCGTAGACACCAATGTATCCTAAGGAAATCGTAGAATATCCATCATGCAATAACTTATCGATCGTCTCTCCCGGCTTTAATCTGGCGATGGCCCCATACTGCCAATGGATCGGACTGACATCGGATAACGTTCCCTCCAAAGCACGGTGACGGCACATCAATGCCTCAAAGCAAAGGGCGAGACGCTCTTCCAATAATTCCCAGAACTTTTCCTCGTCTCCATCCGCCACAATCGCGATCTGTGGCAGATTCAGGCTGACCACTCCCTGATTGAAACGACCCTCAAATTTATATTCGCCGTTCTCATCTTTCCAGGTAGACAAAAATGAACGGCATCCCATACAGGAAAATACATTTCCTTCATAGTTTTCACGCATTTTCTTGGCAGAAATGTAATCCGGATACATCCGCTTTGCGGAACATTTCACCGCCAGACGGGTCAGATAATCATACCTGCCACCTTTCAGGCAGTTGTGTTCATCCAGCACATAGATCAGCTTTGGGAAAGCCGGGGTCACATAAACGCCCTTTTCATTCTTAATTCCTTCGATACGCTGATTCAGAATCTCCTCAATGATCATGGCATTCTCTTCAATATAAGGATCATCCTTATCCAAATTCAGGAACAGAGTCACGAAAGGAGACTGACCATTGGTGGTCATCAACGTATTAATCTGATACTGTATGGTCTGTACACCCGATTTGAGTTCATCGTGCAGCCGGTCCATCACGAAGGATCCACGCGTCTCCTCGGATACAGTATCTCCATATTTTTCAAGATAATGCTTCTCATATTTTTCTTTTGTCAGACGGAGATATTTTCCCAAATGGCGTACATCCACAGACTGGCCGCCATACTGGCTGCTTGCCACCGCTGAAATAATCTGGGTCATGACCGTACATGCCACCTGAAAACTCTTAGGGCTCTCGATCAATTTCCCATTCATCACTGTGCCATGCTCCAGCATATCCCCTATGTTAATCAGACAACAGTTAAATATACTCTGTAAAAAATAATCCATATCATGAAAATGCAGAACGCCCTCTTCATGTGCCTTGACGATCTTCTCCGGCAACAACACACGCTTTGTCAGATCCTTAGACACTTCCCCGGCGATCAAATCCCGCTGGGTAGAAGCAATATAGGCATTTTTATTGGAATTTTCTTCCATGACATCCTTATTGCTGTTCTGGATCAGGCTCATGATAGAATCATCCGTGGTATTGGCACGCCGTACCATTTCACGGGTATAACGATATATAATGTATTTCTTTGCCAATGCATACTTGTGCTCGCTCATCAGCTTCTGTTCGATCATATCCTGAATATCTTCCACCATCAGATTATCCGCATGCTTATTTTCAATCCCTGCCACAATGGCATCAATTTTCTCTTCCGATACCTGCTCATAGCGGTCTACCTCTGCATTTGCTTTCTGGATTGCCACCACGATCTTATTGCGATCATATTCTACGATTCGCCCGTCTCTTTTTGTTACTTTCATCTCATAACCTCACTTCTGCATTCATTCGCATTTTTCACTATATATTTTTTGCAAGCAAGGATAATTATAACACCATAAAAACAAAAAGTCCACAACATCTTGTGATTTAATTCAAATTAAATCACTAAATGTTGTGGAATCCACCATTTTTCTAAGAACTACTCCTGTAGTTCATTTCTCAATATTTTTTTCCGGGTCCGAGAATAAATACTTCAGGTAGACCGCAAATGCAGAGGGGATACTATAGGTATCCCGCAATTCGGAAAGAGTGCAAAAAACACCGTGATCACGGAGTTTATCTGAGATTGCCGACAGATGAATTTCATATCCCAGCATGTGCCATTCCACATGACTAAAGATATGTTTCGCCTTTCCGATCAATGTAATATCACTGGTATGTCCATCGGCAGATACCCCAAGATCTTGTAGTCCATCCATCACCTGTTCCAGCGTCAAATGTCCCTCTTGTCCTGGAAATTCCCATAAACCGGCCAACAACCCCCTGTCCGGACGCTTTTGTAACAGATACCGTCCCTGATATTCTAACAGAAACACGGTTCGTTTCTCGATCCTTCTGGGCTTCCCGGATGGTTTCACCGGATAAGATAACTCGGTTCCTGCCTGATGCGCCTTACAGTATGTTTGCAGAGGGCACTGGTCACACAGAGGAGTTCCATTCGGCAGACACACCATAGCCCCCAGATCCATCAAAGCCTGATTAAACCCTCCCGGATCCTCCGGCATAATTTCCAACAGCTCCTGTCTGACACGTTTCTTTAATTCTGTCTTAGTAATATCCGTACCATCCGTCCGTAACCTGGTATAAATGCGATACACATTGCCATCCACAGCAGGCTCTTTTTTGCCAAACGCAATGGAAACCACAGCACCCGCCGTATACTCTCCGATTCCCGGCAAAGCCAGCCACGCATGATATTCTGTGGGGAATATCCCACCATACTGCGTACAAATGATCTGTGCTGCCTTTTGCAAATTGCGAACCCGGTTATAGTATCCCAGTCCCTGCCACAGCTTTAATAATTCCTCTTCCTCTACTTCCGCCAGATCCTGTACCGTGGGCAGATGTTCCAAAAAACGTCTGTAATACTCTTTCACTGCCTCCACCCGGGTCTGCTGCAACATTATCTCCGATAACCATACATGATACGGCGAAGGTTCCTGCCGCCATGGCAGCACTCTGGCATTTTCCTGATACCAGGCTAATAATGGTTTTACAATCTCTTTCACGACTTACTCCATTCCGAAGTTCCCCGGAGACGCCACCCGTTTGGCATCCTCAGATAACCCCATGATCTGATGAATCTCTTCTCTGGAAATCTTAGTATATTCTGATAATTCCTCAATGGTTGGTACTCTTCCGATCTCCTCCGTCATATATTTCGCCGCCTCATGCAATAGATTTGTCTTGGCTAGCATGGTGCTTTCCTGATCCCGGGATTCGGTTTCCTGATCGATAAACTGTTCCATCCCGCGAATCACTTCCTGTTCGAGAAGTTCCAGAAATGCCTGAATATTAACCGAACCTTCCTCCAGCAAAAAACGTTCCCGATCCGCTTCCACCAACATCATTCCGTTTAAGAGTCCCAAATTGCCCTCGGCAATCAGTTCTTCCACCGGCACAGCATATTTCGTATACCGCTGTGCGATCTCCACCACCTGATGTAATCTGCTTTCGATAATCCTATCCCGGTACTGATTCTCTCCCCGCAAAAACTGCCCGATCTCATACAGCAGTATTTCCTTCCGGTCCGGAGGTAATTGCCGCAATTCCATCTGATACAAAGAACGATTTTTCTCCGCGCGTCCCAGTTCTCTATCCTGATCGGAGGACGTTTCCTCCCCAGAGGTCTCCTGTGGAATATAAGCATACCCCTCTACATGGATGTGGTTTGCCCCCAGGTATTGATAAACCGCTTTCCACTGTTCCTCGGATAACGCCATATCACTGAGATAATCTTTGATCTCCTGCTGTGTCAACCGATTATTCTGCGCCTTTGCAATCCCTTTGACATCCTCTAATATCTCTAAAAATTTATTTTGATCTTCCATAACGGAACCTCTCTTTCTTCCCCCGATGGCACCAGACTGCCTGTGCAAAAACAAGGGACCGGTCTCATCGACCGATCCCCAAATATCCACAGTACTAACTGCGCAATATTATTTTAACTTACCAGTAATTGTAACAGAAATGCTCTTCTTAGGCATCTTTGTAACACTAGATGCAGACCATTTTGCATTTGCATACTTATTCCATGTATTTAAGCACATGATCTGAGTATAATCCTGTGTCTTACCTGGATCTGGTGTAAGTGCAGGGTTCTTGATGGTCTTAACAGTCTTGCCGTCAAATTTAACAACTGCCTTTGTCACTTTTAACTTTGCTTTGCTGCTTCCTGGAAGAGATGTATCAACATACAGAGAATTCCAGCCCTTATCAGCCTTGAATTTCTTTAAGTTCTTGCCTGTTACACTAACAGTAAAGGTGAATTTACCTTTCTTGAAAGTAGCATTTTTCACTTTAACACCCTTCAGGGATGTCTTCTTATTACCATTCATAACACCCTTAGAGCGGTCACTTTCATTGTGGTTAACCAATACTCCGTTATAACCCTTAGAAGCAAAGCACAGATATGCTGAATACTTCTTAGCAGCTTCTGCCTTCTGAGAGGTTGCTGGTACTACGATTGTGGTTGCTGCCACTGCCACTGCGATTGCCAGAGACAGAGCTTTTTTGGATAATTTTTTGAACTCCATGATAGTTCCTCCTTTTTATTTTTGAATAATACTTGTGCAAAATTCTGTCGGCTGAGTCTATGTATGTCGTGCCTGTCAAAACTTGCAACTGCGGATATCGTATCACGCTTACGCCAAATTGTCAATCATTTTCATGATATGCAACCGCCTCCAGGTATCCTGCCTGATCCATGATATATCCTGATTAATAAGTAACATACAATCTCGGCAAAGATATGGCAGTTAACGCATTAAAACCTTGGTAATTTCTGCTATATACATTGTGTGCAGATTGCCATCCTGGTACCAGGTTCCCTCAATCCCGGCATCCAACATATCCTGCATGGATAATTTTGTTGCCGACATCGTTCGACAAAGTAACACCAGATTCGCCTCATCGATATAAGGGATCCCCTCATCATATCCCACATGCAGTCCGGACTCAGTGATCTTATCCTCATCACGTCCGGATACCGCACCTAAAAATTTCATCTCTTTGCGGTATTGCTCCATCGGAAAACTCAACGAAAATGCCCCCTTGGCATCGATAAACTCTTTTGTATATCTGGTCTGTCTGATTACAACAAAGACTACGTCTTTTCCCCACATTACACCCATACCACCCCAGGAGGCAGTCATGGTGTTGGCCTTTTTTTCATCTCCCGCGGTAACTAACATCCAGTCCTTTCCGATTTTCTCAAAAGGATTAATCTCCAAAATATCTGTTCCTGCTGTCTGAAATGCATGCATCTTCTTTTCCTCCTTTATTTTCATATTCCTTACTGAAACAAGCTGTCATAAAATGTTGCTTATGCCCTTATCATTCTAACAAATTCCAACTGTCCACACTAGACTTTTTTACAAAAATAGGTTAATATATCAAAACTATGCAAATAATAATGAAATGGAGAAGATTATGAAACAAAACCGGCTGAAACGTTTTTTGAAACAGACCCTGCCTTATTTTGAACAATTTACGTTACACATCAACGCTTCTAATATCTCTGCCCATGCAGGGGAGACAGCTTTTTTTATCATACTCTCTTTTTTCCCTTTCACTATGTTTTTATGTACTCTGGTACGGCTGACACCGCTGACGAAACAAATATTGATCGAAGCAATGCAGGTTGTGTTTCCGACTTCTTTCCATAATTATCTGGGACAGATCATCAACGAGATCTACAACCACTATTCCACCACAATATTGTCTCTGACCATTATCACTGCAATCTGGCTGGGTTCCAAGGCATTCATGTCTCTGATCAGCGGTCTGAATGATATGTATCAGATCAACGAATCCCGCCACTATATCCGGGTCCGTATACTGGCAGTGGTATATACCGCTCTGTTCGCAGTGCTGATCCTGATCACACTGATACTGCTGGTCTTTGGCAACAGCTTATATTATCATTTTTGTACTATATTCCCCTGGTTACACGATACGCTGTTATCCATCATCAGCGTCCGGTCTATCGTCTGCTTTTTAATTATGCTGTTATTTTTTACTATCATGTATATATTGCTGCCCAATCACAAGGCAAATCAAAATACCGACGACAGAAACCAAATCGGATTTATTTCCCAACTACCGGGCGGGCTGCTGACCACCACAGGGTGGATCCTGTTTTCCTATCTGTATTCTTATTATGTAGATCATCTAAGTAACTACAGTTTTTTCTATGGCACCATGACTACCATTGCTTTGTTGATGGTATGGCTGTTTGCCTGTATGTATCTGCTGTTTTTCGGCGGACTAATCAATCATTTGATGATGGACTTTTCCACCACATCACAACCGGAAAAATAGTATTGCAAGATCTCTTTGTATTGCTTTCCCTGCTTTGCCATCTGGGATGCACCACATTGACTCATTCCGGTACCATGTCCGCATCCCCCACCATGTATTTCAAATACTAAATTTCCCTTTCGGTCTGTGACCCCATCCAGATAAAATGCTGCGCTGGGCAGCAACGACATTTGGGTCTTGCCGGCACCATAATAAATATCCGCTTCTCCCGGAGATAATACCTTACGCACATTGTACTGGCTGCATACCTTGACCACATTTTCAGAACCCACAATCACCAATTCTGTCACCAGTCCGCTTTTTCCTCTTTTTTCTACCCGTATTTTCTGTATCTCTCCCATTGGCTTCAAAGCTTTCTGGTGATACTCTCCGGTCTTATCCTGTGTCAGAATCCGGGAGGCATCTGTCTGATAACAAGACTGCAACGCGGCATCTATCCTTTTTGCCAGGGATGCTGCTGATATCGTAACCTGCCAGCGATACCAGTCGGCTTCTCTGTCATAGGTCACTGCAGTATCTCCGGTCAGAAATTTGCGAAACGCCGCGTCTGTGGACAGGTCCCGTGATGCACCATCCTCCTGCCCTTCTGTCTGCATACAGCTTTTCAGATAAGAGACCTCCGATGCCGTGTCCCATACCTCTTTGCCGCTGGCACTCTTTCCCCAGGAAGTGGAATAATAATAAGTGGTCACCAGATCATCTCCCCGGACCACCACCTCCCCAGCAGTGGAGTTTACCGCTTTTCGGGATCTTTTATCCTCTGGAATATTATTATAAACCTGTGATGCTGTACTGTCGTCCAGATCAGCACCATATTCGTCAAAACGATCCGATTGTAACTGGTTGTATGCATATGTTCTGGCACAGACTGCCTGCGCTTTCAGTGCTTCCATTTTGTTCCCTGTTGATAGCTCACTGGGAACCACAGCATATAAATACTCCCGCAACGTCAACTCATTAATCACGGTAAAGCCCTGCTTTGTCTGCTTTATTTCCATTTTCCCGCGATACGAGGGATGGCGGTCCTGCCTGGTGACGGAACACAGTTTTAGTTTGCCTCCCGATGCCACTTCTACATGGACGGTATCCGAATATTTCTGACCTGCCTTAAAGACGATCTCCTTCCCTGCAGGATACTGCTGCTTTTGTTTGCCCTGGGTGACCGTAACCGCTTTGGTTCCCTTGAGCTTCACCTGGTCATGGAACAAACTGCCAAAATCAGTCGTAGAGAGCAAAACACGAATCTGTTTCTGATCACCGGAGGTTTGTTTGGACTCCACAGGTTTGTCCGAAGGCTTCCCTGTCTCCGTCCGGTCCTTCGCTTTTGATACGGTATCTTCTTTCGCTGTATGCTTTCCCTGGTATAGCTTCACGTTTCCCCGGCGATAGGCGTCTGCCACCAGAATCCCCAGCACCAATAATGACAGGAGCATGATCTGCTTTAATTTATGCTGTGTATTTTTACGGGAACTCCTTCTTCTCGTTTTCTTCCCGGCGGTATTTTGGTATCTCCTGTTTGGCAAATCTTCACCCCTCTTTTCCTGTGCATTTCCTTGCTTATAACTTATCCCATTCAATATATGTTGTCAAATAATCTCCTAGAACCGGACAAAAAAATTTCTTAATTTCCTGGCAGACAAAAACGGGTTCTGTCCCCTGTATTAGGGAACAAAACCCGTCCTGATACCATTTTTGTCTGCCTATTCGTCACTGCTATCTGCCTTTTCCGCTTTGGCAGCTTCTGCTGTCTTGACAGATAACAACTGTTCCATGGCGCTTTCTACTACATTGATGTCGGTCAGGAACTGACAAGTACCATCCTTCTCCACCCGGTAAAAATTATTGCCATCGTATGGCAAGAACTGCAAAGCGATCTTGCCCTGATCTGTGGTAATCGTCATGGATGCCTGTGCTTTCTCTCCCTTGCCTTTGAGGGTATTGTCCACCTCTCCACTATATACCAGACTGCTAAATACGGAAGAACATGTGGACTTAAATGTATTTTCATCCAATTCGGTTCCATCTAACAGAATAGTATAATCATAGACGATGCTGTCATCCTCTGATATGGCATTTTCCACTTCTTTTTTCGATACCTTGATCTGATGCTGTTTCCCCTGGTATTCAAATTGAATGCTTTGCAAGGTTTCCATCGCCAATGTGTACATAGGCTTAGAAATATAATCAAACGCATTGATGTCAACCAAGGTGTCCAATGTTTCCGCAGACATTAGATAGATTCCTTCGATTCCGTCGATGGAAACATAATATTGATCCTCTGTATCATTTAGGGCACCCACCGAAATCTGATAATGGTGATACGTCTTATCTTCTTCTGAAATGGTATCCTCCGAAGTATCTTCTTCCACCGTATAATAATCGATATCTAATACATAGGCCGGCT
>JAUNIU010000216.1 GCA_030523265.1 Eubacteriales bacterium
GTATTGAAGATAAAGTTTTGGGAACATATTTAAATTTATGCAATTCGGTTAATTATACAAAATGGCATACTTATTGTGATTTTTTTAATATGCTGGTTGGAAGTGATGAGAAAGCACATTATCCGGGAGAATATATTAATTTACGAAAAAATTGTAAAAAGTTTTCTATTTATGCTATAAGGGGAGAAGTTTCTTTCAGAGATCAGTGTAAGGGAATTATTTTTTGGATATCGCCGGATTTTGCTGCAAAGATAATAAACAAATTTCGTTTAAGAAAATTTGAAAAAAGTCTCTAAAGGGGGGCTTTTGAGGTGGTGGTTGGATTTTATTGTTTTTACTATATTTGCTTGACATACGAATGTTACGAATGATATACTTTCTATACTTGTTCCTCTGCAATAAGGTGCGGGAGGAATGATATGGCAAAGAAGACGTTGCAGGAACTGACGATCAAAGATAACTTTATGTTCGCGGCGACGATGATGGACCCAGAGAATTGCCGGGGTGTATTGGAATGCATTCTGGGAATCGGGATCGACCACGTCGAAGTGAGTTATGAGAAAAGTGTCGTGTATCATCCAGAGTACAAAGGGATATGTCTGGATGTTATTGCCAGCAATGCGGATCATACGCATTTTAACAGGTTGTAGACTTCAATCAGATAGATCAAAGCGGATCGTGAAATGGGGGCCAGATATATGCTATTTGAAGAAATGATGAAAGACGAATTTAAGGCCGGTAAAGCAGAAGGAAAGATCGAAGGAAAGATTGAGGATATTCTGGAAGTGCTAGCAGATTTGGGTTCAGTATCAGATTCTTTGAAGGAAAGGATCAGACTGGTGCAGGACGATCAGGTGCTGAATGAGGTTTTTCGACTGGCGAGAAAATCTGGTTCTATTGGAGAATTTCAGGAGCGACTGGATGCGATGTTGGGAACAGATCGATAACATTTTTATAGTTGACAGGATTAGTGTGCTGGAAACTTAAGAATCATATTTTTCTTGACATACGAATGTTACGGATGCTATACTTTCTTTACGGATTCCTCTGCAGTATATCGTACGGGAGGAATGAGATGGTAAAGAAGACGCTGCAGGAACTGACGATCAAAGATAACTTTATGTTCGCGGCGGCGATGATGGATCCAGAGAATTGCCGGGATGTATTGGAATGCATTTTGGGTATTGAGATCGATCATGTCAATGTGAGTTATGAGAAAAGTATCGTGTATCATCCGGAGTATAAGGGGATACGTCTGGATGTCATAGCTAGGGATGAGAATCACACACATTTTAATGTGGAGATGCAGATGGAAAATCGGGAAATATTCAAGCGTTCCAGATATTATCATGGACAGATTGACATGGAATTGCTGGAGACAGGGTTGGATTATGAGGATTTGCCGGACTGCTATGTGATATTTGTCTGTGATTTTGATCCGGTGGGTGCAGGGAAATATCGTTATACGAGACGGGAATGTTTTTCCGAGATACCATCCTATCCATATGAGGGTGGATCGCACACGATATTCCTCAGCACGAAAGGCAGGAATGAATCGGAAGTTCCCAAAGAATTAGTAGCATTTTTAAAGTTTGTGGGTGCGACGGGAGCAGAGTGTGAGAAGAATTATGGGGATGCTTTGGTCAGCAGGCTACAGACTTCCATCCGGCGAATCAAAGCGGATCGTGAAATGGGGGCCAGATACATGCTGTTTGAAGAGATGATGAAAGATGAATTTAAGGCCGGTAAAGCAGAAGGAAAGATCGAGTACATAATGGAAGTATTGGCAGATTTGGGTTCTGTATCAGACTCTATACAGGAAAAACTGATATCGGTGCAGGACGATCAGGTGTTGCACGATATTTTTAATCTGGCCAGGAGAGCCGGATCGCTGGAGGAATTTCAGGATCAGCTGGATGTGTTGCTGGAATCAAACAAATGATGTTTCAGGTTAGGTCTATATTTTAAGCATTATAGGCAGAGGAATCCGTACTTCCCGTATATGTATTTTTTAGTTACAGTTATGGCAAATCTTTCAGTTTAGAAGGAGTCTGGTATGAATACCTCTGATTTATATACTTCTGGTACTTTTGCAAAGATGGCGCACATTTCACAGCGAACTGTGCGTTATTATGATAAACAGAATATTTTGAAACCCACCTATGTCACGCCAGAGGGACGGCGTTACTATAGCGATCAGGATTTTGTGCGTTTACAACAGATTCTACTATTGAAGTATCTGGGGTTTTCTTTGGAAGAAATTCGGAGTCTGACCATCGCGGATCAGGATGAGAGTTTTTTGGTAAATTCGTTAGAGTTACAGCGAAAATTGGTGCAGGATCAGATCGAACAGCTGCAAATGGTGGAGCAGGCGATTCAGAATATGTCAGCGGAGATTCAGAGTGATCATGAGATTAACTGGAGTCATATGCTGGAACTGATTCATCTGACCAATATGGAGAATCGTTTGCAGACACAGTATCAAAATTCTACCAATATTTCGGCACGTATTCGTTTGCATAGTATGTTCTCCAAAAATCCGGTGGGATGGTTTCCTTGGGTATATCAGCAATGCGGGATTCGATCCGGTATGCGCATATTGGAGGTGGGATGTGGTAACGGCAGATTATGGACGGAAAACAGATCGAAATTACCAGAGGGGATTCAAGTTACATTATCCGATGTTTCTGATGGTATGATACGTGATGTGAGACGGGATGCTGGTTTGGACGAAAGCCGATTTGACTACCAGCATTTTGATTGCGCCAAGGTTCCTTTTGCAGATGAGACATTTGACGTAGTGATTGCAAACCATACCCTGTTTTATTGTGAGGATATACCAAAGGTTTGTAAAGAGTTAGGGCGTGTATTGAAGCACGGTGGCAGACTGGTATGTGGGACATATGGGCCGGATCATATGAAAGAGATCACGGATCTGGTGCAGTCTTTCGATAAACGCATTACACTTTCGGCAGATTGTCTCTATGCACGGTTTGGCAGAGAAAATGGCGCGGCATTGCTTGCGCCTTATCTTACTACTGTGGAGTGGCGTCCCTATGAGGATGCATTGGAAGTGGATGCAGCAGAACCATTAATTGAGTATATCTTATCCTGTCATGGGAATCAAAATCAATATATACTGGACCGCTATAATAAATTTCGAGCGTTTGTGACACAGCGAGTGGGTAAGAGTTTTCATATTACAAAAGATGCAGGTGTATTTATTGGACAAAAATGATAAAAATAAAAAAATAGAAAAAAAGACTTGAAGGTGACGTTACGTCACCTTTTATACTGTGTTTAGTTTATCAATGAATACACGATTGGAGGGCTTCATGAAAGGAATAATCTTAGCAGGCGGATCAGGAACACGTCTATATCCGTTGACGATGGTAACAAGTAAACAGCTTTTGCCGATTTATGATAAACCCATGATTTATTATCCGATGTCAGTTTTAATGAATGCGGGCATCCGGGATATTTTAATTATTTCTACCCCGCAGGATACCCCGAGATTTCGGGAATTGCTGGGGAATGGTCATCAGTTTGGGGTGAATCTGTCCTATGAAGTACAGCCTAGTCCAGATGGCTTGGCACAGGCGTTTATCATCGGCGCCGAGTTCATTGGGGATGATAATGTGGCAATGGTATTGGGAGATAATATTTTCTCCGGGCATGGTTTGAAGAAGAGACTGCGGGAAGCGGTGAACAATGCGGAATTGGGCAGAGGGGCTACGGTATTTGGTTATTATGTAGATGATCCAGAACGATTTGGTATCGTAGAATTTGATCCGGCGGGTAAAGTGGTTTCCATTGAGGAGAAGCCGGAACATCCCAAGAGCAATTATTGTGTCACAGGACTATATGTCTATGACAACCGGGTGGTGGAGTTTGCGAAACATTTGAAGCCTTCTGCCAGAGGAGAATTAGAGATTACAGATCTAAATCGGATGTATCTGGAGGAGGACAGCCTGAATGTAGAACTGTTAGGGCAGGGATTTACCTGGCTGGATACGGGAACGCATGAGAGTCTGGTGGAGGCAACCAATTTT
>JAUNIU010000217.1 GCA_030523265.1 Eubacteriales bacterium
GGAATTTGCCACCTGCTGTCTCTGGTATTTCTGCAAAATCTCACCAGATGCGCTGTCAAAATCTCCCATAATATAATCCACCGGTAATTGTAACGCATACGCCGCATTGATACCGGAATCCGCACACACTATCACATCAAATTGACGGTCTGCAATGTACTCTGCAGCAAAATCCAGATCAATTTTGCCCCCCGTCAACAATAACACTGTTCCCAACATCGTGTCTCCATTTCTATTCTTTATCTCTCTGCCGCTTTAATGTTTCCCGCTGAATATCATATATCATCTTAATCAATCGACGATCCGCGCGGGAAAAGACACACCCATAATAGAATTTGTAACGATGGTTGCTGGCGCGCAAATGCAATTCATCTTTCCGGATGACGTTTGCCTTCGTTTCCAACATTCCATAATCCGACGGTATATCCACAAAGATGCCATCTTCCGTGTCAAATTCAAAATCCGTATAGATCCCCAGTCCGGTTTCACTGATATTTTTGATCATGCCTTTGACATATTTCGGTATTGGCATCTCCAATATCTCATCTTCTACAGCGTCCTCATCATCCGCTTTCGGGAAAACCGGATCAAAATATTTTCTGCGATTCCCAGATACCGTATAATACCCGATCTCAACCTCTTCATTCAGAGGTACACGAAACGCATTTCTCCGGTTAAACGAGCGCCCCCGGTTCGTAATCTCAAAACAATGTACCGGAAAATCCTCTATCTTGGTGATCCCTGCCTTGACCTGCGGCCATTCCCACATCCGGTTCTCATCCCGATAGACAATACGAATATCATCTTCCGGCTCAAAGCGAAATGCCTTTCCTCCTGCTGCAATCAAGGTGACGCAGACTCTGCGGTCTGTCACATCCTCCACCTTGCTCACCAAACGATAACGGTATCCTTCCCTGTCAATATAAATTTCCAGTGTTTTCCCTAAGGGAATCCTTTCAAGAAGCATGGGCAATAACCTCCTTTAACATACGTACATTTTCTCCGATCTCACCACGAAAGACAGCCGTACCGGCCACCACCAGTTCTGTTCCACATTTCACGATCTCTGCCAGATTGTCCCGATTGACACCACCATCTATTTCTAACGTATAACTTAACTCTCTCTGGTCCCGTATCTCTTTTAGCTGTCTCACTTTTTCCAATGTCTCCGGTATCAGCTGTTGTCCGCCAAACCCCGGTCTGACACTCATCACCAACACCATATCCACTTTGTCCAGATACGGTTCAATCTCCGTCACCGGAGTCTCCGGACACAGAGAAACCGCCACCTTCACATCCGCCTCCCGCATCGCCGCAATCGTGGCATCCAGATCGGTACAAGCTTCATAATGTACGGTAATACTATCCGCCCCCGCTTCCTTAAAGTCCGAGATATACCGGATCGGTTCCTGCACCATTAAATGAATATCAAAAAACAAACTGGTATTTTTCCGCAGGGAAGCAATCACAGGCATGCCAAAAGTGATGGAGGGCACAAACATTCCATCCATCACATCAATATGAAGGAGCTGGATTCCTTCCTGCTCCAATTCCCGTATCTGATCCCCCAAACAATTAAAATCTGCCGACAATATCGACGGTACTAATTGACAATTCATCCTAATATTCCCATCAGCGGCACATCCCGCCTTCCTCTCATATTCTGGTTAATAGCGCTTCTTATGACTCAACTCTTCATAAAACAGTTTATAATTCTCATACCGCTGTCTCGAAATATCCCCTCGTTCCACCGCCTCTTTCACCACGCAATCCGGTTCATGGATATGTACACATCCCAAAAAACGGCATTGATCCCGATACGGTGCAAACTCCTCATAGTATTCCCGCAATTCCTCTTTCTCCAGCTCCGGCAGACGCAGAGAAGTAAACCCCGGTGTATCCATCACATAGGTATTCCCACCCAGAGAAAACAATTCAGAATGTCTCGTGGTATGTTTCCCCCGCTTGATTTTCTCGCTGATTGTACCTGTCTCCATCTGTGCTCCTGGAAAAATCGCATTCATCACAGAGGATTTTCCCACACCGGAGGGGCCTGCCAAAACCGTAGTTTTCTCTAACAAGCTTTCCTTTAGCGTGTCTAACCCCTCGTTTTGATATGTGCTTGTCAAAAAAATCTTCGCACCACTGTTTTGGTATTGCAACAGCATCTCCCGGATCTCCTCTTCCTGTACCGTATCCATTTTATTAAAACAAATCCCGGTTGGAATATTCTGTGTCTGCATCATCAGCAGAAAACGATCCAGTAAATTCAGATTTGGTTCCGGATAAGATGCCGCAAATATCACAATCGCCTGATCCACATTAGCCACTGCCGGCCGGATCAACGCATTATGCCGTGGTACGATCTCCACTACATTCCCCAACAAATTAGTCCGGTCTAACAGTTCTACTCTGACATTGTCACCCACCAGAGGTTTTTCTTTGCGGTTGCGAAAAACCCCCTTGGCTTTGCATTCCAATATTCCCAGCTCCGGCACATGGACATAATAAAATCCTGCGATTCCACGAATAATTTTCCCCTGCATCATTGTTGAACCTTTTTAAATTCGACGTTATAAGTGCCTCCCATCTTTTGGTCACCCTTACACATCGTTACAGTTCCGTTATTTTCACTCCATCCTGCAATGGAAAATTCCTTTGGAAAATCACTATAACTCAAAGTCCCACTCCACACGGTCTTGGTCTTACCATCCTGCTCCAAAATCAGCTTGATCGTCGCCGGTTCTTCATCTTCATAGTCAAATGGATTGTAATTAATCTTAACGGTACCTGTATATTTATAAGACACTGCCTTTGTCGCTTTCGGTGTGGCAGTGGCATCTGCCTGGGATTTCGGCCCTAAGCTGACCGTCAAGCCTACTTCCGTACCCATTTCTACCCTGGTACCGGATTTCACGGTCTGACTCACGACACGATCCTTGGCAATCGTATCGCTATAGACATAACTAGGATTATCTGATGTGGTCAATCCCAGATCTGCCAATTTCTCCTGTGCCACAGATAACTTTTTATTTACCAGATATGGCACTTTCACTGTATTGCTCTTTGGTCCTTTGCTGATAATTAATTTTACGGTAGAATTTTTCTCAACACTAGAGCCTACCACAGGATCTGTGCCAGTGACATCTCCTTTGTCCACCGTATCGCTATAGACCTCAGATGTTCCATTCACATTCAGACCCAGATCTTCTAAAATCTTGGTTGCCTCGGATACTGATTTGCCTGACACACTCGGTATGGTGATACCATTATCCCCCTGACTGTAATAAATTTTCACATAGGAATAGGCATCCACTTCTTCCCCTGCTGCCGGGTCCTGATCTGTGACCTTATTGGCCTCTTCGGAAGACTCCACCGGCTCCAGTCTCGCTTTCAGATTCGCTTCTTCCAACAATTTCTCTGCTTCTTCCAAGGTATGACCGATCAGCTCCGGTACTGCAACCTTATCCTCGGAATCGGTTGCCTGTGGCTGCTCGGATTCACTCACCGATGCGGATGGGGTCGCTTTGGCTGATTTTTTGGAGCTTCCGCCTCCCCACCATCCTAATACAGTACCCACCAATAAAATCACAATCAATACGATAATGACTGCAACGACACCACTACAAATCTTCAGTATCCGTTCCAGTTTTGGATCAATCGCATCCTCATCCAATTCTTCCGCTGCCTCCGCTTTCTTCTCCTCAGGCTCCGTGATCGCTCTCGGCACCTCCTTTAAATGGCTGACGTCCTCTTTGTCTAAAACAATGGTTGGCGAATTATCTGCCACATCGCTGATGATGACATAATCCCCATCCGGTTCTGCCAGTGCCCGCTTCAAGTCTACAATCAAAGCAGATGCTGTCATATATCGCATATCCGGCTTTTTCTGCATACATTTCATGATAATTTTTGCCAGACTGTGCGGAATCTCTGGATCCATTTCATCCAAAGCCTGCGCTTCCTCCTGAATATGCGCCAAAGCCACCGTCACCGTACTGTCGCCTTCAAACGGTACTTTACCAGC
>JAUNIU010000218.1 GCA_030523265.1 Eubacteriales bacterium
CTACCATACCTTGTCAAGTTCTACCGCGCTTCCACCGATTCCCGCCATACTCTGTCAGGTTCTACCGCATTTCCGCTGGTTCCTGCCATGCTTCCATACGTTCTGCCACTGCTTCCGATATCAGACAGGGCCCTAGCGCATCCGACCGCTCCATCCCTGTCTCGGTCAACTGATAACGCCCTTCCCGCAGAAATCCATATCCCTGATTTTCCCACTGGATTAACACAGGAAAATCATCCATAAGATCCGATGAAAAAGCCTCTAAATATTCAGAAAGAGAAATTCCCCGGTGGAAAAACAGATTTTTAATCACATAATGCCGCTTCGTTTCCCCGGCATCCAGCAGATATCCATGACGAATCCGGGTATAGTCTGCGGTCTGCATATACTGCCCCAATATACTGCGGCAATGCGCCTGCTTCACCGCATAGGGGGTACAAAAATGCAATTCCCCCAGATAACTTCTCCCACCACACCCAAGAGACACCGTATTGCCAAAGCCGCAGCTCAGCTCCTCCCCGGTTTGGTCACCTCTGACAAATCTGCGCATCGAATGCTGTACATATCCCTGTCCGGTCAGATAGTTCCGAATCATACGATACATGGATAGCATCTGCTCCTGGGATATCTGTCTTTCACTATGCTTCCCGGCTAACCATGTTCCCTCCTTGGTATACAATGGATATACAAATAATTCCTCCGGCTGATATGAAACCGCTTCCCTGGCAGAGTCCAGCAGACTCTCCGGGGTTTGTCCCGGTATGCCATAGATCAGATCCAGATTCAGGCAGAGAAATCCGGCATCCTTTAGCAGATGGATCGCCTTTCGTGCCTGGGCTGGCGTATGGTGACGATTAAGTTCTGCTAACTCCTCCTGCCGGAAACTCTGGACGCCCAAACTGACCCGGGATACATGATGCGCCTTTAGGATCGCCAGTTTCTCCCGGGTAGTTTGATTCGGGGAGGTTTCCACCACCACCGGATAGTTTCGCCCCTGCCATCTGACCGCCCTGTCCGCGATGGCAAATACCCGCTCTAACTGTGCCTCTGACAGGATTAGCGGGGTCCCCCCGCCAATGGTCAAATCCCGGAAGGAAATCCCCTGCAATCCATACTGTATGCTCTGCCGCTCCACCGCGTCCAAATAGGCGTCCACTGTCTTGTCCTGTGTTCCCGCCACAGAAAACAAATTACAATAACCACATTTCGATTCACAAAAGGGAATTTGGATATACAGACTGTTGTCCCCAGTCTGTAAACGACTGGTATAATCCTGAAACACAATCCCATCCAGAGAATGGTATGCCGTTTTGTGCGGATAGCTATACATATATTGTTGATATATCATCGTTTTTCCACTCCTAACATAAACTGCTTATAGGGAATCGTATTGACCGCCGGATGGTTGATGCCATGGGAGACACAACCATCCTCGCCATAACAGGTACCATGATCGGATAAGCAGATCACGAAGGTGGGATGCCTTCTGGCAAACGCTCCAAACAACGCTTCTAACTGCCCGTCCACATAGCGCAATGCTGCAGCATGGGTCGCCAGGCTATCCCGTGTCTCTCCCTCCAGATAAAAATAATTGGGATAATGAATCGCATCAATATTCAGATATAGAAAGATCCGCTGATCCTCTGGCGTCTTCGCTAAAATACGTTTGACTTGTTTCACCTGATTGGCGGTGCTCTCCTTTACCAGACAGCCAAAGGAAGGGTGCCAGTAGCTGGACTGAAAATAAGATGGCATCACACTGCCAATCGGAGAACGTTTATCAAAAAACGACACGCCGCCCACACAATAGGTATGATACCCCACATGCGCCAACCCTTCCACGAAAGTGGCACCTTCAAAGGCCCAGGCACCTTTTGGGGTTTTCCGTCCCATTCCTATGTCCCTTGGAAAAAACAACTGATGCCTCTGTTTATGACTGGTAGCCTCCGCAGGACATGGAAAAAATCCGGCAAACATCGCCTGATGTGCCGGATAGGTAAAATTCCCTACTGCCTGACATTTTTCCCAGGAACCATATTGATTTAACACCGGGGTTCCTCCGGTCTGCTGTTCCCTCATTGCCACATCATAGCGCAAAGTATCCAGACAAACCATTAAAATATCGCAGTTGCCTATGATGTCATTCATATCTGTTTCCATTGTCTCTCTTTCCTCAATCAGACATGGCAAGCATCCGTTCCACCTGCTCACGATAGATCTGATTCTCCTGATAGATATCCTGATGCAACAGGTCTCCCTGACCGTTGACCTCGATCACCCGTGGCTTGCATGTGTTTTTGTCCAACATCACATCGATCCCTGCCACCGACATATCTGCAAAGCATGCCATCGTATCATCACATAACTGCCGGATCTCCTGCAGTGTCGTCCCGGATAACTGTAAACACTCCAACGGTAGCGCATGGTTATTCAGATCCAGATTCGTAATGGGATATTTGGACTGTCTTCCCACCATATATGCGCTCCTACCGAACTGCCAGACCACCCGCAAATCGTATTTATTCCCCCGGTATTCTGCCTTGGGATACCACTTTTCCACCAGGATTTCCCCTTTCAGAAGCTGCCGCAGTATCGGCTCAATCTGCTCCTGTCCGGTCAGATGCCGGATTCTCTTGGTATGGACCAGATGATTCCCCTCCAAGCACACACTGGTATAAGCATGGCTGATTTCTCGTTGCGGATTCCAGCGATACGCCACGATCCCTGCCGCCCCGGAGTGATCTACAGGCTTTAGAAATACCGAATACGTATGCTCCCGGCACATGATCCGGTGCAATTGATCGATATCCTTATAGATTCTCTTGCCACATAGACTGCGGGTGGTGGGGATTCCATGCTCCATCAACATCTGTTTGCATGTTCCCTTATCCAATGCTGTCAGGATCGCCTGTGGAGAATTGAGAAAACGAATTTTCTCCGGTTCACCTCCGGCAGAAGACTGTAACGCTGCCAAGTGCTCCTGATACCCCTTTAGCGAATGGTGCATTTGCAGAAAATCCGCATCAAAGACAGGCGGGGGATCTAGTTTTACCACCGCTCCCCGCAGACGCTCTGCGGTACCCTCCTGCCAGGACAGCACTTGGTAGTCCACGGACAAATGTAATTCCTGCGCCACCTGATCCACTGCCTTTGTAAAATACTCGGTCCGCTTTGATCCCGGATCTCCCACCAGTATAAGTTTATTCATGCTGCTTTATCACTCCGTCAGACAAGGATAATAGTACAAATCCCCATCATATTCATCCGGTTCATTTTGTTCCTCCACATTCACATCAATCGGCAGAGCCGCTAATTTCTCCATCATCTCATCGGACAGAAAATGATATTGCAGATCTAATTCCTGAATACCAGAATGGGCCGGAAGCTGTGCCAATAGCAGTTTACCACCCTTATCCGTAAGCGTTCCCTGTGACAGGTCCAGTACATGGAGCTGGTCAATATATTTGCTCTCCAACACCAGTTTGGTGACCTCATCCTGTATCTCACTATCGCAGATACCTAAAGAGCGCAATTTCGGAAAATCAGACTGTTCTAACAGGGCAGCGATATCTTTCACACTGCCATCAAACCCATAGTCTTCAACTCCCAGATATAATACCAGATTTTCCAATGCCGGCAGCTTCGCATCACGAATGCTCGCAATGACATCCCGCGGCAAACCACCGCAGATGATCGTCAGACTCTTTAAGTTCGGATGCACCACCTGACCAAGCTGCAAATCCGTGCTTCCCTTGATGGTAAGACTTTCTAACTGTGGCATAGCGGCAAACAACGCCTCATAATTCCCCTGAATGATCCAGGACACCTCGCATTCTTCATAATCCATATCACCGACAAATAGTTTCGTCACATGGGAAAACTTTTCTTTATTTGCGATGATATCTTCCAGAATCTTCTCTGCACTGGTTTCATACGCATCTCCCCAGGAACCGATCACCAGATCATCCACCTGAGCAAATTCCGGATCTGCC
>JAUNIU010000219.1 GCA_030523265.1 Eubacteriales bacterium
TTTTTAATCTAGTGTCAATGAGAAATTGATAAAAATTTGTAAATAAGTATGATTATTGCAATGAAAAGTATGATAAAGGGGGTGTTTTGTGATAAAATCCCCCCAAATCTTACAAAAATGTCACTTAGAAGTCATTTTACTGTCATGCGAAACTACTATACTATACCGTGTAAACAGGATACAATTCCATTAGATTGGCTGATGATGAAAAGGATTCAGCAGGAGAGGAGAGAGGAGTATGGAGATTCTAAAAGTAGAACATCTAAGAAAGGTATATGGAAAGGGTGAAAATGAAGTTTGTGCACTGAATGATATTTCCTTTTCCGTGGAAAAGGGACAGTTTGTGGCCATCGTGGGACCTTCCGGTTCCGGTAAGTCTACGCTATTGCATATTTTAGGCGGCGTCGATGTACCCACATCCGGCAAGGTATACATGGATGGGGATGATGTATTTTCTAAAAACGAGGAACAACTGGCAATCTTCCGGCGCAGACAGGTGGGATTGATATATCAGTTTTATAACCTGATTCCGGTTTTGAATGTGACGGAGAATATTACATTGCCGGTACTGATGGATGGGCGTAAGGTGAATGACAAACGGTTGAAAGAAATGATCCATGTCTTAGGTCTGGAGGGCAGGGAGAAACACTTGCCGAATCAGTTATCTGGTGGACAGCAGCAGCGTGTGTCTATCGGCAGAGCTCTGATGAATGCGCCGGCAGTGGTCTTAGCGGATGAACCCACTGGAAATCTGGACAGCCGTAATAGTCAGGAGATCATGGAATTATTAAAGGAATCCAATCAGAAATACAAGCAGACCCTGATTATGATAACACACGATGAAAATATTGCGTTGCAGGCGGACCGTATGATTGCCATCGAGGATGGACAGATCACGAGAGATGAGGTGATGCGGGGATGAATATTATCAATCGTTTTACATTACGGACGTTACGTCAAAATAAGATCCGTACTCTGGTAACCATCATTGGCATAGCATTATCCATGGCAATGTTTACTGGTGTCACTTCTCTGATTGTCAGCTTTCAACAGTATCTGGTGCAGCTGGAGATCGCCGACAGCGGTATGTGGCAGGGGCGGCTCGACAATGTTCCCGCCGAGGTTGTGAAAAATATGCAATCGGATTCGGAGATTACCGGTATGAATGTGGTACAGAATCTGGGGGCTGCTCTGGATGAGAAAAGCCTGGACGAGGAAGCCCCTTTTCTGTTTCTGACAGGTATCAATAATGAATTTACAGATTATAGTGCCATTCAGTTGTTGGAGGGACGGTTGCCGAAAGATTCTACGGAAATCGTGGTATCCCAGAACTGGTTAAATACCCATGAGCAGGATTGTCAGATGGGAGATACATTGACTCTGACATATGGTAAGAGGCAGGTAGAGCTAGTGGAGCCAAAGGTGGAAAACTGGGAAATTGCCGGTTATTCCGAGGAAGAAACTCTGGAAAATAGCAGTACACGTCAATTCCAGATCGTGGGAATCTGTCAGATGCCGTCTTACCAGTTGTATATGGGTGTCCTGCCGGGAAATATTGCGTTTACCTATGTGGAGAATGATGCAGATGCGGTATCTGCCGAGGCGCAAAGTACATTGAAAGCCGTGGATTATACTGTGCTGATGCGGGTAAAACATCCGGCAGATCTTATAGAATTGTTGACCAAATACCAAAAGCAGTGCAAGTCTGCGGGTGTGTATTCTGCCTATTTTACCCATGGCAGTTTGCTGCGGTATGAGGGAAATAGTACCAATGACGAGTTTAATTCTGTGCTATATGGCATGGCAGCGATCCTGATCGGGATCATTATGCTGGGTTCCATTTCTTTGATTTATAACACATTTTCCATCTCGGTGAGTGAACGGACAAAGCAGTTTGGACTGTTAAAATCCATTGGAGCCACTAAGAGACAGATCCGTAACAGTGTCTTCTTTGAGGTACTGGTGCTGAGTCTGCTGGGGATTCCGGTGGGATTGTTAGCAGGATTGGGAGGAATTGCGGTTACCCTGCGCGTTGTGGCGAAGATCCTTGAGCCAATGCTCACGATACAAAATGCGGTTACGCTGCATCTTGTGGTGACCCCGGCATCGGTGTGGATTGCTATCCTCGTCAGCTTTGTGACGGTGCTGTTATCTGCCTGGCTGCCGGCGAGAAAGGCGGTAAAAAGTCCGGTGATGCAGTCGCTTAGACAGAGTAATGACATCCGGATCAAGGGCAGAAGACTCCGGGCAAATCCATTGGTATACCGTTTCTTTGGCTTTGAGGGAATGCTGGCGACGAAGAACTATAAGAGAAACCGGAGAAAATACCGTGCCACTGTACTTTCCTTGTTTATGAGTATTGTTTTATTTGTAACAGCAGCGAGTTTCTGTATGTATATGCAAAATTCTGTGACTTCTTTTTCCGGTCAGGCAGATTATGATGTTTATTGTGGTGTGACAGATGAGGACCGGGGAAAAAAGGACCTTGGTACACTAAAGGGAGAGATCGGTCAATTGGAGGGAGTGACAGAGATTGCCTACAGTAAGTCATCGATGGCAACTGTGAAAATGCCGCTAAAATACTATAATGATGATTATCTGCGAATCAGGCGTGAGCAAGAATATGAGAATGATGAAAAATTATGGGATAAGTATACCAATGGCGGCAAAGAGTGGGATGAGACAGTACAAATTTATTTTGTTGAGGATGCCATATATCAGAGCTATTTGGAACAGTACCATTATAATGTTTCGGAATATATGGATACGGAACATCCGAAAGCACTGGTATGGAGCCGTGTGATAGTGTCCAATAGGGAAGGAAAAGTATTTGCCTCACAGATTTTGCAGGAACAGAATTTTTCCTGCCAGGTAAAGTTCGAGGATTGGGATGAGGACGGAAATACGGTGGGCCAATATCCGCTGGATCTGACGATGGGAGAAATCAGTGAAGATACCATGCCATTAGGCGTGGAAGATAGCGGGGGGATTACGCTGGTATTGCCTTACCGTATATTGGAAGAGCGTGAGATCGTACAGCAGCTTCCGGCACGTTTTGACCAGACGCTATTTATGCTGCGTTCTTCGGATCACTGGACCACCACGGCAAAGCTGACGGAATATGTCAAGCAAAATAAATACTACGAACATTATGAGACAGAGCATATCTACGATTTGAGGGAAGCGCAGGAAGCCGCCCATGCCTCCGTGACTATTATCGAGATCTTTTCCTATGGCTTCATTGTATTGATCACGCTGATTTCACTGGCAAATGTATTTAATACGATATCCACCAATATCGCCCTTCGGCGGCAGGAATTTGCTATGTTAAAATCTGTCGGTATGACGAAACGTGGTTTCCACCATATGATGAATTATGAATGTCTGTTGTTCGGCTTTAAGGGATTGCTCTATGGCTTGCCGGTATCTTTCGGGATTAATTACCTGATGTACCGCGTCATGAATGAAGGGCTATATGGCAGGTTTCTGATTCCGTGGGGAAGTTTAGGAATATCCGTGGTCAGCGTATTTTTAGTAGTATTTCTGACGATGTTTTATTCTTATCATAAGATGGCACAGGATAATCCGATCGAAGCACTGCGTAATGAGAATATTTAATAGAAAATGGGTGAACCATCCGTTACCGTCGTGGAAGTTTGTTTCCACGGCGGTTTGTTTTGTTATATGACCATAAGTTCGTTCATAAAGACATATTTTTTTACATACATAAGCAGTAGAACCTGTCTTATTTCTATAAGGTGAATTTTGTCACTTATTGATAAAAATTGCGCAATATTGTTGACTTTCTGTGTACAAATGATACAATAAAGATTAGTGAGTTTACCGCTAAAAGCACAAGTTTTTGGTGCTTTTAAGGTCAGGGTGTCATCGGCATTTTTGACCATGTTAATGAAAAAAATTATCAAGAAAGGGGAACCGGAATGAGTGAAGCAACATTTCGTGGGGGC
>JAUNIU010000017.1 GCA_030523265.1 Eubacteriales bacterium
ATATAACGAGAGTGTGCCTCTAGGGAAACAGCGGAACCTGTCGCATGCTGCTTCAAACAGACTTCCGAGGCGCATCTGATCGAAACGTCGTAAAGCAAAGACCTTCTATCAAGCCTAGTTGTCTGGCAGGGAATCTGCAATTCTTCGCGGATTTTCCCTTGCATAAATTTTTCGTAAGACACAGACAGGATAGACATAAGCGACAAAACAAATTGTTTTATTGATAACCACGAGTTATCTGTTATTCAAACTTGTTTCCCGTTCCTCAACAGAAAAGAGGTAAAGAGCCTCTTTTTCAGAAATACTCTTTACCTCTCCTGATCGCAGATACCTACGATGTGAGTCAAAATCCCGCAGTAAGCTGCGGGGTATTGACCCGCGCGTAGTCATACACGATAAGCAAGTATGCTTATCTCCCGACTACACATACTGAAATAATCATAAAAGAATTTTTACAATTATTTACCAGCCATTTCCTGCTCCTGACGCTTGATCATACGACGAACCATCTCGCCACCAACAGATCCGTTCTGAGCAGAAGTGAGGTCACCATTGTAACCATTCTTCAAAGGTACACCTAACTCACTGGCAACTTCCATCTTGAACTTGTCCATAGCTTCCTTAGCCTGTGGAACTTCCATTTGAGTACTGTTGTTGCTTGTCATTATTTTTTCCTCCTTCTAAATTGGTCCGGTTGATTTGATTCTCTGTAGATGAGTACATGAGATTGATATCAACCTGGTATTTGATAAACGCCATCTGACGCTTATCATGATATTATTATTTCTTGTCACAGAGAAAATATGTTGGTAGATTAAGGAAAAAATATATGTGCTGATACGCTTTTTATTTCAGAAAAAAGGGGGCATAAATTTTACTGTATAAAAACGAGAAGTTTCCCATATAGTAAAAAGACTGTAATTCTATGATGGAATTACAGTCTTAAAAATGTACTTATCTATGAATTAAAATTCTACAAACTTACCCTCAGCTTTATCATTAATGACATAATAAGCTTTACGTACAATTGGATCAATATATACACGTAAGGACTTGATTGCACCTACTCTGTGACCCTCAGCTTTATAAACCTCATGGATCTGCTCCACAATTTTCTCAGTCTGGAACTGCTCATTATCATACTCGATAAAGATTTCCTGAATCTTTTCAACCGGTTTCTTAGCTGGCTTTCTACCCGGCTTCTTAGCTGCTGGCTTAGTAGCTGTTTTCGCTGGCTTTTTCTCTACTGGCTTAGTTGTCTTTTTCTCCACTGCCTTAGGCGTTTCTTTTTTTACTTCTTCTTTTTTGGCAGTTACTGCTGTCTTAACATCTTCCTTCTTTGCCGCCACTGCTTTTGCTGCTGCTGCAACAGCTGTCTTTGCTACTGTTGTATTGGTCTTTGTCTCAGTTGCTTTTGTTTTAGCCATTTTAACTCTCCTTTACCCGATGTTTTCTTTTCACCTAAGAAAACGTTGAAACACATTGACTTCTTACAATGGCAGTTTATAACTTTTATTTTCATTTTGCAATGGCTTTTTTTAAATTTTGTTACAAATGTACAAAAAATCAAAAAAATTAGCGAAAATATATTCAAATTGCATTATTCTTTTTGATAAATTAATACAACAAAACTATTTCATTTTTGGACGGAAAATTAAGGACGCGATATAACCAAAAATTAACGCTGCGGAAACACCAACCGCACATGCTTTAAATCCACCTTTAAATAAACCAATAAATCCTTCCGCATCTACCGCCTCTTTTACCCCTTTAAATAACGTATTGCCAAATCCCAATAATGGAACCGTAGCACCTGCACCCGCCCATTTTGCAAAGGGTTCATATAGTCCCAATGCCCCCAGTACCGCTCCGGTACAAACCAGAATAACCATAATTCTTCCCGGTAATAGTGTCGTATGATCCATTAATATTTGTACTATTACACAGATTAATCCTCCCACTAAAAAAGCCAATAAATAATTCATTTTTTATACCTTTTTCCTTCCTCTAAATATACATTAAATTTCCTGCATTTATTTACAATGATCCACATGCTCCAAGAGAACTGCATGTGCAATCCCCGGAATACTATTTCCCTCATTAAAACTAACCACAGATAACAAAGCACCCGTCGGCACAAACAGCACTTTTTGCCATTCGCCGCTGGTTAGTTTTTTCAAAATATAACCGGTCAACATCACTGCACTGCATCCACATCCACTGCCACCAGCCTGCACTTGCTGTTCTTCATCATAGATCTCAATTCCACAATCCATATATTGCTTTCGGATGTCATATCCCTTCGCCTCTAACAGATCAATCAAAATATCCTTGCCCACTTTCCCCAGATCTCCTGTGATAATGCGGTCATAATCCTCCGGGCTGCTCTTAAAATCTGAGAAATGAGCAGCAATCGCATCCCCTGCTGCCGGAGCCATACAAGCTCCCATATTCATGGTGTCCTTGACACCGTAATCCACGATTTTTCCTGTGGTGATTCCCCTCACCACCACCTTTCCTTTGGCTTTATCCGGCGAAGATAATACCACACCGCCGCTTCCGGTTACGGTCCATGTGGCAGCTTTCGGTCTCTGGTTGCTATACCCTAACGGAAAACGGAATTGCTTCTCGGCACTGGCAAAATGACTGGATGTCAATGCCAAAATATGATCGGCATAACCTCCATCCAATAGCATGGCTGCCAGACTGATGGATTCTCCCATCGTGGAGCACGCCCCATATACTCCGAAAAACGGCTTCTGTAATGTCATGAGACCAAAGGAAGATGCCATTAACTGTCCTAGTAAATCTCCCGCTACAATATAACGAATATCATCCTGTGTAAATCCGGAATGCTGGATCGCCAGTTTGGCCGCCTTTTCCTGTAATTTTCCCTCTGCCTCCTCCCATGTCTGCCCACCCACTTTGGGGTCTTGTTCGATTACATCAAAATAAGAACCATACGGTCCTTCGCCCTCTTTCTGCCCGACCACCGAAGCATGACCACTGATCACGGGTGGATGTTCAAATCTCACGCTCTGTTTCCCCTGCTGTTTATGCTCCATTACTGTTCCCTCCTTTTTACGAACAATATCATGACTTTACTATTGCCAAAAATAGTCAGAATATACAAATCCATGGCAGCGAAATAATCCGAAGGTATTTCTTAGTAAAAAAGAAAAAAATTTTATATAATCAAAAAAGGGCTTCACATTTGCAAAACCCTTTTTTGATGTGCACAACGAGTCAAACACAGACTAACCCATTATATGCTTTTATCCTGTAGTTCTTCTTCCTCGCCCAGATCAATTTTCTTTATCTTGCGGCGATAGAAAATATCATAAAATACCGGTACGATAAACAAAGTCATCAATGTGGCATACGCCAGACCGCCGATGGTAACAATGGCCATACCACGCGACATGGCAGCACTGGTATCCTGACTGAGCGCAATCGTAGACATGGCTAAGATCGTAGTCAAAGCAGTCATCAGGATCGGACGCATACGAGTCTGTCCGGTCTCCACCAATGCCTCCCGCTTCTCGAGTCCATCCAGACGCAGCTGGTTTACATAATCAACAAATACGATACCGTTATTTACCACGACACCTGCCAATACTAAAAATCCCATCATCGCCATCACGGATAATTCTTCTCCCGTGATCAGCAATGCAAGCAGACCTCCGGTAAACGCCAACGGCAATGTCAGCAAGACAATGAATGGAGATAATAATCCCTGGAACTGCGCCACCATGATCAGATAAATCAGAATAATTGCCAGACCAATCATCTGCAACATACTTTTCATCATCTCTGTATTGGTCTCCGTCTCACCAGCGATTTCAATATCATATCCATCCGGTGCATTGTACTTGTCAATCTTCTTTTGCAAATCACGGCTTAACAAAGTGGTATTCTCTCCTTCTTTGGGAACCGCTGTAACAGCAATATAATTCGACAGATTTTCCCGGTTGAGCGAAGATAACGCATTGCCCTCACTCATGGTTGCAAATTCTTTTAATTTATGGGTCTCTGTTTTCGTCTTTCCCTGATCGTCTGTGGTTTGGGTTTCAAATTCATAATCCATCAGATTATCCGTATCCAGGGTGTCACGTTCATCTACGATCTTAACATCATAATCCTCTTCATCCACTGACAGTGTGGTAAGTTTACCGGACAATTCCTGGAAAATCTGCGCTACCGTCAGATTATATTTCATGGCCTTATCCTTATCCACTGTGACGATGATTTCCTTATCGCCATCTTCCTGCCCATTGGAAATATCTTCAAACTTGCCTGTGTCTTCAATCATTTTCATGATATCTTCACTCAGCGCCAGCAGCTTATCCATGTCCTTTCCATAGATATCAATCTCCAGTCCGCTTCCCATCATACTGGACATATCCATATTAGAATCCGATACCTCATATTCTTCCAAATCACATTTTTCCAATATATTCTCGATCTTCTTCGCAATCTTTTTATTGTCATTGGCATATTTTTCGTCTAACAATACCATGACACTATAATCCTTGCTCTGACCGCCGGTATTGGTCATCATAGCAGTGGTTCCACCCATCATTCCACCGACGATATCCACACCTTCGATCTCTTTAACCTGCTTTGCAATCTCATCCGATAATGCATAATCCTCTTCGGTGGTACTATCCTCACACGTGGTGTAGGTAAAGGATAACTGTTCACTGCCCATCTCCGGCATGAACACAATGCCAAGCTGCAATACTTTCCAGATGGAAAATACCAGCAGCACCACAGCCACCACGATCGGAACCACCTTAACCCGCAGACAGAACCGGAGCAGCTTACCATAGGCAGTGACAAGTGCCTGGAAAAAGCGATGCTTTCTCTCTTTATGTTTCTTTAACATAGTCGATCCCATGGTAGGAACCACCGTCAATGCCACCACCAGACTGGCAGACAGGCTGTACGCAATGGTCAGACACATATCCTGCATGATCTGTCTGGTGATACCATCGGTAAAGACGATGGGCAGGAATACACAGATCGTAGTCAGTGTAGAAGAGAAAATCGCCCCTGCCACCTGATTTGCACCCATTACAGCCGCTCTGGCCGCGGATATTCCTTTGTTGCGCAGCCGGTATATATTCTCTATCACCACGATGGAGTTATCCACCAACATTCCGATTCCCAGTGCCAGACCGGACAACGAAATAATATTTAGAGTTATGTCGGTAAAATACATCAATACGATGGCAAACAATACACTTAGCGGAATACTAAAAGCCACCACCACCGTTGGACGCACATCCTGTAAAAAGAGGAATAATACGATAATCGCTAACAATGCTCCCCATAGCAAATTAGATACCACAGAATCCACGATCAACGCAATATAATCACCCTGATCCATCAGATTGGTAAAACGAAGTCCTTTATATTCCTTCGCCATATCCTCCATTGCCTGATTACAAGCTTTGGATACGCTAGAAGTACCTGCGGTACTTGCTTTGGAGATACTTAATAATACCGCATCATTGCCATTGACCTTGGCATAAGAATCTTCACTATTATTTACGATATTAATGTCTGCCACATCTTCGAGACGGATATCTCCCACATCATCAATATGGCACAATAACGTTTCTTTCATAGCATCGATGCTATCATACTCATCTCCCACTTTAATCAGGTACTGTGTCTTATCCTGACTGATATACCCTGCCGGCATGGAGAAATTTTCCGCGGTCAGGATACCGGACAGGGATTCCATCGTCAACAACTGGTCCAGATTGGCATTTTCCAGTGCTGTCTTTTTGGATGTCTTAAACGAATCCTTTGCCTCATCCAACTGGCTTTCACTGTTCTTAATGGTAGTCTCTGCTGCAGATAACTGGGCACTACCGGAACCAAATGCCGCCGCTGCCGTAATCTTACCTGCTTCCACAGTCTCATACTGTGCCTCTGCCTTGCTGATGGATTTGTTTACCTGCTTTACCACTGCCTGGGCAGTTGCTATCTCAATCTTTAAATTTGCCAGCTCTGTATCAATCTGTGGGATTCTGACCTCTGCGATATTATACAGTGACTGCAGATTTTTCTTGGTCATCGCCTTAGCCGCTTCTGACTGTCCCTGCTGTTCTAATAATTTCTTATAAGCAGTTAATTTGGACGGATTATCAATCGCATCTTTCACATCTGTTGGCAAAGAAGCCAGCTGTGCAGCCACCTGTGTCTTGGTGGTGGACGTTGCCTGTGTCTCCGCTGTCTTTTTCAATGTAGTCCCAGTGTCTCCCAGTTGACTCAGACAGGTATTCACATTATCCTTCGTAACGGTAGTTCCGGGCTCTACGGCATCCATCGCAGATTGTACCATAGCAACGATCATTTGCGTGTATACTTCCTGATAAATCGCCTGGTACGCGGCGCCTCCCTCTGCAAAGGAAGCACGTACTGCTTTCAACCCCTGATTCATCTGTTTATAAGAAGTCTCCACCTTATTATCCTGATATGCCTTCTTTTCCGTCTGTAAAGCAGTCCGACTGGCTTTCAGGCTTGCCAGCTGGGATTCGTATGCTACTTTCGTCGCCAGAGCCTGATTCATCAGTTTGGTATACTTGGCTAATTCCGTGGTCTGTTTTTCCTGCTGATCGGACAGCTTCTCCTGCTGGCTCTCCAGTTTCGATTTGCCGTCCTGTAATTTTTGTTCCGCTTTGTCAATCTTCTTCCTGGCTTTGGCCAAAGATTTATTCGTCTTTTCCAGAATCTGCTCATTGACATCATCAATCTTATCCTGATTCAGGACTACCTCTACCGATTCTTCGATCATACCCGTACCATTGACACTGGCAACGCCATTCTCACGTTCCAATGTGGGAATCACATTATCTTCAATAAATTTGGAAAGTTCCACACCTTCCTTTCCCTCATAATCCACACTGGTCATCAAGGTAGCCATCATATCCATGGAAATTTCCATCACCATGGGTGTGCCGGCATTATCCGGCAGTTCCAGCTGGTTTACGGCAGAAGTAACCTTTACCATTGCCGCATCCATATTGGTATCATCCTGAAACTCCAGATATACCATACTGGAATTTTCAGATGATATGCTGTTTACATTTTTCACTCCATTTACGGTTCCCACCTGACTTTCCATCGGCTCCGTAATATCAGACTCCACCTTCTCCGGTGAAGCTCCCACGTATGTAGTCAACACCAACATATATGGCATATTCATATGCGGCAGCAGATCCGTCGTCATACGCGAATAACTGACACCACCTAACACTAATACGATAATGATACCCACCAAAATTACAAATGGTCTCTTTACACTAAACTTTGGCATTTTCTTTCCCTTCTACTGCACAAGACAGTCCTAAATATTTTCCATGATCCATGCATCAAACAAACCCATTCTATCAGAACTTCTGAATTTTATCATTATATCTCTGCCAAATTAATAAAAATTTTATCAATCTTAACGTTTGTTTTTCCCATCTCTCTGGATCTTATTAAAACAGATATCGCAAGCGAATATCATTGTTCTGGACGGTTACCTCCGTCAACACTCCATTGACCAGAGGCATCATCGGTGGCAAATGACCAATATCCACATCCATAATGATCGGTACATGATATTCTCCCAAAATATCTGTCACCGCCCGGTATTGATCCAGACCAAACTCCTCCGTGCCGAAACACAAAGGTCTGCCGATCAAAAATCCCCGTACATGGCGGAACCATCCGGCATGGGATAACTGCCACAGTGTTCTGCGAATGGACATCAGATTCAGATCACAGGCCTCCACATACCAAATCAAACCATCCTCCTGATACCGCTCCGCGAAATCAGCTACCTGGTCATATTTTGTGCCCACCAGATTTCCCAGGCAATCCAGGCATCCTCCGATCAATCGTCCTGTCATGGATATCACATCCTTCGGAGGATAACAGTGTAACAGACGCGGTTCTGTCACATGATATGGCTCCAACGGATGCTCCTCATCCTTGCAAGACTCCTTCTCCCAAAGGGGATACCCCTGTACACGATCTTTGCACCCACGCAGCAAATCATAAGCATCCTGAATAGCCGGATGCCACTGACGCATTCCAAAGGCAGGTGCGCAGGGACCATATACGGTCATCACATCACATATCGTTGGCAGCAAAAAGGTCAGATTGGTATTATCCGAATAACCCATATACCACTTGGGCTTTTGCGCTGCTATCTTTTCAAAATCCACATAATCCAATATTTCACACATCAGCTCACCGCCGCCACAGGATATTATTACCTCCACCTCCGGATCGGCAAAAAAAGCATTGATTTCCTCTCCACATTTCTCTGGTGTATTGCTGATACCAATCCCGCTGCCCTCATAACAGTTCGGCCCGGTTTTACATATATGTCCCATCTCCTGAAACCGCTTCCTTGCTGCATCAAAACCACTGCGATACGGCTCAATATTACATCCAAAAGATGGTGCCACAAATCCCATCATGCCATTTTCCGTTAAAAATTCAGGCTGTCTCATAATTATTTCTTCCCTTTCTTTGCAAGATCTTTCTCCTTTGGACCACTGCCTGGCCACCGTTCCCCGTGAAGCTTATCATAATACCGATACATCTGCTGTACCGTATTTTCTAAGATAAAGTAGTGACGGATATATGGCACCAAAAGCACCAGAATCATCAATTCCAGTCCAAAAAGCGGGATAGATGGTGCCACCGCACAGATTCCAAACACCCCCACTGCCATCAGAGCAAACAATATTGTCACCAGCAAATGAATCAGCCGCTCATGCTGAAAAAAACCGATCTGAACCAACACATCCCTGCAGACTGTCTCCCGTTCTGATTCGGCTAATTCTGTTTCACTCAAGTTCTTTAGATATCTGGCATACGCCAAAATTCTTTCTTCCATAATTAATCTCCAATCCTAGTCTCCATTCCTAATCACTGCAAATTGCCACTGCTATTTTATCACATAATTTGTTGAAAAAGAATATTTTTCAAAAAAAGCTGCATACTAACAGCAAAATACTTTTACAAGGAGGAATGCTTATGCGACATAATAAAATGTGGATCGCACTCATGGTGTTTGGAATCATGCTAATCACAACGGTCTGCTATCTGACGCTGCGGAGTAATACCCATAAGCAATATGCGGATGGTGAGATCGTACAAATCATAGATCCCGCAGAACCCAATTTCACATGGGTCAAAATGGAATGGAAATAGAGAGGTTAATATGAAAGAAGGAATCGTATATTTAAAACTGGGTCAGAGTGTCCAGGTTTCTAATAAGCGAATAACATTACAGGATATCTCAGAAATCTATGCCTGGGACTATGATATTATCAAAAGACTGGAAAAAATCGTGGTATTGACCGTCAAAGGAGACAAAAATGAAAAAAAAGTAGTCTCTTCCCTTAAATTGATCGGATTGATACAAAAAGAATGTCCCGGCGTTGATATTGATCTGATCGGAGAACCGGATCTGGTGGTGGAATACCACAAACCGACACCGGAAAATAAAATTGTAGAATGCATCAAATTAGTGTTATTGGCAATGATTGTGTTTTTTGGGTCGGCATTTACCATTATGACGTTTAATACCGACGTCAGTGTGGGCGAAGTATTTGATCTGATCTATGAACTGGTGATGAATAAACCAAACACCGATGGTTCTATCCTGGAAATATCTTATAGCATCGGTATTCCCATTGGTATCTTAGGCTTTTATAACCACTTTAAAGTCGCCAAAGCCAAAGAAGATCCAACCCCGATTCATATAGAAATGCGTAACTACGAAGAGGAAATGAACAAAGCCATTATATTAGATGCTTCCAGAGAGGGGAGTGAACTAAAATGAATATACTGTTAGCCATCATCGGTTTAGCCAGTGGTTTTGCAGTTGCCAGCGGTGTATTTGCTCTGGTGACCATCCTGGGAATCATACCACGTCTATGTGACCGTCTGGGACTCGCCACAGACACCCATCTCATGGAAACCATCATAACGGTTGGCGGTACCGTAGGCAGCATTATCACAATATTTCGCATCAGCATGCCCTTTGGCATCTGCTTTTTGGCAGTGATTGGTCTGTTCGCCGGTATCTACATCGGCTCTCTGGCAATGGCACTGGCGGAAACTCTGAAAGTAGTACCCATCCTTTGTCAAAGAACCAATCTCAAATTGGGGATTGCCGTGATCATCACTGCAATTGCACTGGGCAAGGGCTTCGGAACCTTTTATCAATTATTTCTCATGGGAGGACAAGGATAATGAATGAAAAAGACAGTACAAATCCTAATATGGAGCAAATTCTGCGGGAACAAGACCCCACACATCAAAAAGAACTCTATAATGATTATGTAAAAAACATGACCCCAAAAAACAATCCCTGGTGGAATTGCCTGAAAGCATTCCTGGTGGGGGGAATCATCTGTCTGATCGGTGAATGTTTTAACCAGATGTATCAGGCCCTTGGCAATGACCAGGAACTGGCTGGTTTTTATGGCACCATCTCCCTGATTGCTTTAAGTATCCTATTGACCGGACTCAATGTATATCAGAAGCTGGGGCAGTTTGGCGGTGCCGGCAGCATCGTTCCCATCACTGGTTTCGCCAATTCCGTAGTTTCCCCCGCCATCGAATTTCAGGCAGAAGGTCAGGTTTTTGGTATCGGATGCAAGATTTTTACCATCGCAGGACCTGTGATATTGTACGGCATTTTCAGTTCCTGGGTTTTGGGAATCCTTTATTGGCTCGCCAAATCCTTTGGATGGTTATAAGGGATACCGGTTACAAACCGAATCACGAATCCAGACATGCCTCCTTGCGCATTCCCAGCAATATTTTTTTCTCCAGGCGGCTGACCTGCACCTGACTGATCCCCAGTTTCTTAGCCACTTCGATCTGGGTCATTTCCTGAAAATACCGGTATTCGATTAATTGTCTCTCCCGCTCATCCAACCCACGGATCAGTTGATGCAGCAGCATATGATCAAGTACCTTTTCTTTTTCCGGATCTGCGTCTCTGGGAACACAGCGATCCATCTTACCGGTTAATTGTCCTATCCCACTTTCCGGACTCTGTACCACCTGATCCACTAAATGGATCTCCTTGCCATCTTCTTCCCCGATGGTCCGGTCAATGGTTCCCACTTCCCGATTTGCTTCCATCGCCAAAATGATATCTCCCGGCTCCAGTTCGGTATAGGCGGCTATTTCATCAATGGTGGCAGATCGTCCATATTTTTGCCGCAAATCCTCCTCTGCTTTACTGATTTTCCATCCGTTTTCCTTAAGTGTACGGCTCACCTTTATCATTCCATCGTCCCTTAGAAACCGTTTGATCTGTCCTGTGATCATCGGCACTGCATATGTAGAAAATTTTACCTGAAAACTCATATCAAAGTGATCGATGGCTTTAATCAGTCCAATACAACCGATCTGGAAAATATCCTCCGTCTCATATCCCCTTCCGGAGAAACGTTTTACGATATTCCATACCAACCCCACATTTTCTTCCACCAACTGATTTCTGGCTTCCCTGTCACCTGCACGAGCTTTCTTCAACAACTCCATCGTGTCCATATCATTGTCTCCATGCAATTTTCTAATCGGTTCGCAAGCTCTTATGCAGCGGTCTCAGGCTTTCCCACCTGTTTATTCATCACCACCCGGGTCCCCTTGCCAGGCTCCGAGAAAACTTCCAATTCATCCATAAAGGCTTCCATAAAGGCAAACCCCATGCCGGAACGCTCCCATTCCGGCTTTGTGGTGTACAATGGTTCCATCGCCTGCTCAATGTCCACAATTCCCACACCATAATCCTGTACCGTGACTTCCACAAGACTTCCTGTGATCTTACACTCCAGTTCGATTTTTCCCTCCCTGCCTCCATATCCATGGATGATGCTATTGGTGACCGCCTCGGATACTGCAGTCTTGATATCTGCCAATTCCTCCAGAGTCGGGTTTAGTCTGGTTACATAAGCGGCTACCACTGTTCTGGCAAAAGCTTCATTTCTTGAATCACTCTCAAATATCATCTTCATGTCTATTCTCCATTCCTTTCCATCGATCTGATCAATTCCCATATTCATTAATTGGGTTTCGGGTACCCAGGCCCTCCTAATATAATTTGGCAACTGCCTGGGAAGGTGTATCATATTTTTCAATGATCTGATACAATCCAGAGATACGAAAAATCCGATCAACGTTATCCTCCACATGGGTCACTGCTACTTTTCCTCCCAGAAACATTACTTTTTTGTAACGTCCCATAATCAATCCAATACCAGAGCTATCCATAAAATCCACATTTTCAAAATCAAAAATAATGTATTTGACATTGCCCGCCTGTATCATCCGATCCGATCTCTCCCGCAGATAATTTACGGCATGATGATCCAGATCCGATGTTACATAGACTACCAGGCACTGATCACACAATTCATAATGTACCATCTCGTCTCTGCTTTTTGTTTCCATTCTTACCTCCTTTACTGCCATACTTCGGCGCAAAAAAATATCCTGTCAAACTCATATCTGCCAGAATCCTACCTGTCAGGACTAATACCGTAAGTGTTTTGCACACTTTTATCCTGTTATGTATGTTCTGACAAATATCCATATGACAGGATATTTGCACTTTATCTCAATAGAAATAAATGTATCGTGTTACTCTCCTAACTCACGCAATCTGCGGTTTGCCTCACTGACGCGGGCAGAGTCCGGATAATCATCAATGATCTGATTATAATACTCTTTCGCTTTCTCCATATCTGACTTCTGCTGATAGCAGCGTCCCAGAAAATACAGCGAATCCGTATTGGTCTTATCATAATTCAGAGACTTCTCCAACAGTTCAATGGCTTTGTCATAGTCCCTCTTTCCGGCATATTCCCCTTCCCCATTGTAAGCATCCCGGCCTTTCTCAAAATAGCTTTTGGATGCTTCGCTATAAGTTTCATTCTTGATGGTTTTATAAAACTCTTTTGCCACATCACTTGCCAATGTGTCCTTATTGATGGCAGAAAGTTTCTCAGCCGCCTCTTCTTTATTCCCAGACTGATAACTATTATAAGCATCCAGCAATGCATCATAATTATCCTGAATAGAGGTCAGGTTGGTAGAATCTCCGCCCTGTAACTCTTCCAACTGCTGCGTCAACTCATCCACTCTTGCCTGCAATGTCTCATTTTGATTGGTCAGGGTAGAAACATCACCATCGCTGGCCGCCTGATTCTCACTGTACTGCTGGAATTTTTTATTCGCCTCGGATGCCACGTTGGAACGAATATGCGGAATCACTAGGAAATACATCACCGCCAGACCAATGATGACACCAATCATCACATTGACAAAAGGCATGATCGACGGCCGTTCTTCTTTATACGGTGTAATGGTCTTATAGACATCTATCTCCGGATTCGGTAACGTGGATGCTTTTTTCGCATTTTCCCGCTCGATCTTCACCGCTTTCACTGCCGGATCGGACTTGTTTTTCATATCCGACAATTCCCGCAGATACCGCAGCGTAGTAGTATTGGTCACATCGATTTTACTGACATTTCTCATCAGGCGATATGCCCTGGCACGGTTATCCCGTTTCCCCGTCTTCATATACAACAGTGCCAATAACTGGTTCGCCCGTATGAATTTAGGGTTGAGGTTTACCACCTTTTTCAACTGGATGATGGCCATATCCTCATCTCCGCTCTTGGCGGCATGCAATGCAGTATTATACTTTTTGACGGTCTGATTGTACATTTCCAGTTTATTGGGATTGGCCTGAATCTCACGAATATAGAGATCCGCATCATTGCCCTTTTCCTGATAATGCTTGCTAAGCACCCACTCACTCAGGGCAGCGACGATCTCGCCCTCCTCATAATAGATCAAACCTAGTAAATTTCTGGCATTGGTATTTAATTTGTTAAATTGCAGACTCTGCTTCAGCGAGTGAATCGCACCGGATAAATCCCGCACCTTCGCCTGACTCAGGGCGTAATTATAAAACTGGTTTGACAGACTCACTGTCCGGCGATACGCCCGGAGATCCTGCCCACAATTATCACACTGATTCTTTGTAAACGCTACTTTTGCATTACATCTAGGACAGTTCATGATTCCTCCACCCACTCTTTCGGATTTCTTGTCACCTTTTCTATCTCACCACTCAATATGGTATGCAACAAATCAGTGACATCTGTGGTATTATTTCCATGTATCGCATCTTCTGCCTGTTCAATATCCAGACTTGGCTGAAACTTCTCTAATTCTGCCTCAAAATCCATCTTACACTACCTCCTGCTGTTTTGGGTTGCTATCGTCCGCAAAACTCGACATCTCTTCCCGGATACAAGATACATTACACATCTTCGATATGATATACCATGATACCCGGACCCCTTCTGGCATATTCCACATGATTCTCCGATTCGGTAACGTTTTTCTTCATACCGTTGACGGAGATCACCGTACCCGGATATACCATTTTATCAATCGTTATCTTTGCCTCATTTGCCTTACCAAACAAGTCTACCAATTCTTTCTTTTGATGATCTAACTTACTGATCTGGCTGTCCTTTTCCACTTTACTGCGTATCAATAACAGCTTCTTTTGCTTTAGCTCTTCTCCCTCAGTCTTTTCCAGCAATTCATCCACCATATCCATTCCCTGTATGATCCTGGACAACTCATCTTCTGCTGCTTTTTTCTGTGCCTCGCAGTGATTTAACTGCGCTAAAAGATCTCCTGCCACACCGGCATAGATCCGGTTTTCCACTTCCGCAGTATTCCCGATGATAGTTGCTTTGATCTGATGATTTGCCTGGATCTCTCCACCGATAATGATGCCAAATCTGCCGGAAACTATAACATCATTCCCTGCTTTCACAATACTATTCATAATCGCATTGGCATTGACATTACCGCCGGCATCAATCCGCGTCCTCTCAAAAAATTTACCACTCACATCACCCCCGGCTTTAATGCTGCCACGGGCATTTCCCTGCATACCATTTTTGAGAATCACATCCTTATCTGCAGATAAAGAGGCAGACTCCACATATCCATCCACGATAATGGAACCTTTCTCGGACACAATCGAGACACCAGCCAGTACATTACCACGCACATGAATATCGTTGCGATACGTAATGCCTCCGGTGGAAGTGGATACATCTTCCTTGATCAGAAGTTCCTGTTCAATATTTAACCTGCCATCGTCATAAGTGATCTTGCCACCATACTTTGCCACATAAGTACAACCATCCTCTAACAGCGTAAATCCACGTCCAGATAGTTTCGCCATATTTTTTCCTTTGGTGGCAACTAATAATTCGCCAAAGATATTCACACCATCTTTGGCCTCCTGCGCCGGATGATACACAGCAATCACCGCTTCCTCTTCCACCGATGGAATGTTCCCATACATGGAATAATCCACGGAACCATCTGCCAGTATCTTAGGTCTGTCATCATGTTCGGTATCAAACATAAATTCATACCAGCCATCCACTCCCGGAACCGGATGTATCCCTTCTGCTATCTTTACGTTCTGTCCATATCTTTTTTGCTCCAGCATCGCACGGATCGTATTTTCCCGAATACCGATCGTGATCCCCATATCCTTTAGACGGGACTTGATCAACGAAACCGGGTATTCTTTCTCATTGGGTTGCAAACATAAATAGGCTTCCATATCATCTTCTGAAAATGTAATAATAATTCCATCGGATGATTTCATCATTTCCTCGGATAATATTTCCTTCATAATTATGCCCCCTTCCCCAAACTGACCGCTTCCGTCAGAACAACAATATACACCTTTCCAGTTGCTAAAAACTATGGTTGAATACAGTATAAATGACTTTCTAAGAGAATGCAAGACGGAGAAAGATTATTTTTCCAGTGCTGCCAGCTCCTCCTCCACTTTGCTCATCATACTCTCATACTTCGTCAATTTCTCCCGCTCTTCTGCGATCTTTTGTTCCGGAGCTTTGCTCATGAATTTCTCATTGCCAAGCATGCCATTTACGCGCTTTAACTCACCCTCTAAGCGTTTCTTTTCCTTCAACAGACGTTCTTTTTCTTTCTCAAAATCCACCAGATCCGATAACGGCATATAGATGGTAGCCTTATCAATCACTACAGAAACCGCGTTTTCCTCAATACCGGATTTATCCGTCTGTACTACCACCTCTGATGCAGATATCAGATGTATATAGGTATTCTCCAGTCCCTCCAGAATCTTTGCAGTGCTGTCATCATCCGCCACGATATATACCTTTGCCTTACGGGACGGTGCCACATTCATTTCACTGCGGATATTACGGATACCGCGAATCAGATTCTTCGCCATCTGAATCTCTGCCTCTGCCTCCAGATCCCTGCTGCTCTCCTGATACTCCGGCCATGCAGAAATCATGATGGACTCCTCTCCTGACTGCAGAGTGCAGAAAATTTCTTCTGTGATAAATGGCATATACGGATGTAATAGCTTCAGCGAATCGATCAACACTTTCTTTAACGTCCAGAATGCTGCATTGGCAGAAGCCGGATTTTCCTCCTTGGCAAACAATCTCGGTTTCACGATCTCGATATACCAGTCACAGAACTCTGTCCAAATGAAATCATTGATCTTTTGCACCGCCACACCCAGTTCATATTTCTCCATATTATCTGTGACTTCTTTTGCCACTGTATTGACCGCCGACAGGATAAAGCGGTCTGCCACCTCCAGATCTTCCTTCGCAGGCTCTGTGATCACTGCATCCCCCAGATGCATCATGATGAAACGGGAAGCATTCCATACCTTATTGGCAAAGTTACGGCTTGCCTCCACGCGCTCCCAATAGAAGCGCATATCATTTCCCGGCGCATTGTTGGTCACCAGAGTGAAACGCAGTGCGTCAGCACCATATTTCTCAATGACCTCCAATGGATCTATACCATTGCCCAGCGATTTACTCATCTTACGCCCCTGGGAATCACGCACCAGACCATGGATCAATACCGTATCAAACGGTACATTCCCGGTATGCTCCAAACCGGAGAACATCATACGGATCACCCAGAAGAATATAATATCGTAACCTGTCACCAGTGTACTGGTTGGATAGAAATAATCCATCTCCGGTGTCTTGTCCGGCCAGCCCAATGTGGAAAATGGCCACAGGGCAGAACTGAACCAGGTATCCAGTGTATCCGGATCCTGCCGCATCTCTCCCCCACATTTTGGACAGTTGCAGTGATCCTCTTTGGTAACCACCATCTCACCACAGGCATCACAATAAAATGCCGGAATCCGATGTCCCCACCATAGCTGACGGGAAATACACCAGTCACGGATTCCCTCCAACCAGTGATAATATGTCTTGTCAAAATGAGGTGGTACAAACTTGGTATCTCCTTTTTGCACTGCCTCAATGGCAGGTTTTGCCAACTCCTGCATCGCTACAAACCACTGCTTGGATACCCTTGGTTCCACCGTGGTATGACAACGATAGCAGGTACCTACGTTATGCTCATGATCTTCGTTCTTTAATAAGGCACCTTCTGCCTCTAAATCTGCTACGATCGCCTTGCGCGCTTCATAGCGGTCCATACCGGCATATTTCGGATAATCCTCTACAATCTTTGCATCATCAGTCAATACATTGATGATCTCCAAATCATGACGCAGTCCCACTTCAAAATCGTTCGGGTCATGGGCAGGGGTAATCTTAACTACACCGGTACCAAATTCCATATCTACATAATCATCGGCGATAATCGGAATCTGACGGTGTACGATAGGCAGATCTAACGTCTTACCCACCATATCCTTATAACGGTCATCCTTTGGATTGACTGCTACCGCAGTATCACCCAGCAAGGTTTCCGGACGGGTAGTCGCCAGATCAATATAGCCGGTTCCATCGGTAGTCTTATACCGCAGATGCCAGAAATGACCTGCCTGATCCTCATATTCCACCTCGGCATCTGAGATGGAAGTGAGACATTTCGGACACCAGTTGATGATGCGCTCCCCACGATAGATCAGATCCTTGTTATATAATTTTACAAAAACTTCCTTGACTGCCTTGCTGCATCCTTCGTCCATGGTGAAACGTTCCCGGTCCCAGTCACAGGAAGAACCGATCTTTTTCAACTGCTCCACGATACGGCCACCGTACTGCTTCTTCCAATCCCATACATGCTCTAAGAATTTCTCGCGGCCGATATCGTCCTTGGAAATCCCCTCTGCACGCAGTTTTTCCACCACTTTCGCCTCTGTGGCAATGGAAGCATGATCGGTACCCGGTACCCATAATGCTTCATATCCCTGCATACGTTTGAATCGAATCAAAATATCCTGTAATGTGTTATCTAACGCATGACCCATGTGCAACTGTCCAGTAATGTTCGGAGGTGGCATCACGATCGTGAATGGTTTTTTGTCACGATTAACCTCCGCATGAAAATATTTTTTCTCCAGCCACTTATCATAGGTTCTCTGCTCTATGTCTGCCGGATTGTAATTTTTCTCTAATTCTTTTGCCATAATTTCCCTCATTTCTGCGTTGCCCTTTTGCTATGTAAGGCTATGCCTGTGCCGCAACGCTGACACAGACCTGCCGGGTAAACATGTATTTTTGCTGGAATGAATTTTCCATAATTCCCATTCGATAAAAAACGCCCTTTGCATCACTGCAAAGGGCGAATATACGCGGTACCACCTTTGATCTCAGCGATCCGCTCTGCGAATCACTAACTCATACATTGGTAACGGAATGACCCGGTGACTCCTACTGTCTGCTGTTCAGAATCACAACTCCGAAGCTACCTTCTATCCTGCGCTTTTCCAAGCAGTTTTTCAGCCGATGAACCGCTCTCTCTGGAGGACGCCACAGAATGTACTCCTCTTCTTCCACGTTTTTACTCTATTCTTTTCGGTCATATACCACATGACCAAACAACAATTACGTACTAACCAATAATTCTCCGGGCACATACCGGTGTTCTGTAGTTCATGTTAGAAATCTTGATTCCATCCGATGGATTACTTGCATGCACTACTTGTCCACCACCAATATAGATTGCCACATGACCAATACTTCCACCATTCTTGTAGAAGATCAGATCGCCAGGCTGTACACTGGACAAACTAACCTTTGTTCCACAGCTTGCCTGTGCAGAAGAACTATGTGGTAAACTATAGCCAAACTGTAAATATACACTCATAGTAAAGCCGGAACAATCCGTTCCCTTTGTCAAGCTGGAACCACCATATACATATGGATTACCGACAAACTTCTGTGCATAAGAAGCAATCGCGGAACCGCTTCCACCAGAAGCTGTGGTGCTGCCACCAGAACTGCTTCTGCTGCTGGAGCTGCTACGGCTGGAACTAGAGCTGCTCTTACGGCTGGAGCTGCTAGAGCTTCTGCTGCTGGAACTGCTACGGCTGGAGCTAGAACTGCTTCTCTGGCTGGAACTATTGGAGCTGCTGGAGCTTCCAGAACTGCTGGAACTGCTTGCCTGTGCCTGTTCCTCCGCCAGTTGTCTTAATCTTTCCTGCTCAGCTGCTTCTGCCGCTGCTTTTCTTCTTGCTTCTGCTTTTTCCTCTTCGATGGAAACTGCCTTTTTGAATTTGGCATGCAGATTTACAAATTCTTTGGCAACATATCCTTTATCACCATCAATAGCAATCTTAACCCAGTCTTTTCCAATATTTAATACTTCAAATGACTCATCCTCTGGAATCTGTGTCAGGATCGTTGCTTTGGTATTTGGTTTCATTCGGACATTTAATGTAATGGTACCAGGTTTCACCTTTGCATAATACGTACCATATTTGTCCGCTAACTTCTCTGCCTCAGCACCCGTCGCCAGATATTCAGACTTGATATATCCTGTCACACTGCCGGATTCTATCTTGGTCCAGCCATCTTTCTCGCTCAGTATCTTGGCAGCAGAACCTTCATATAATTTACCTAAAATCTTACCCTTAGTAGAAGGGGTCTTACGAATATGAACATAATCGCTGGCGATGGATAATGCCGTTGTCTGGAACTGCTTTGCCACTTGAGGCGTTGGATTCGGAGTAACTGCTGCTGGTGCCGCTGCCGCCGTATCCGCTGCCGGAACAGCGGTGGCTGCCGGTGCTTCCGTGGCAGGTGCTGGTGTTGCCACCAACTCCACATCTTCTGCCGACTCCTGCTTATCCGCATAATATTTATCTAAGGATAATGAAATTCCTGCGATCTCAGTTTCCTGGCAAAGAGTTGCCGCAGAAATATCTGTCATCTCCGCACAGCATCCCAGTGATAATGTTAATGCTGTGCCAAATGCAACCGCAGTCCTTATCCAATATGTCTTTCTCATAGAAACCTCCATATTTATCCCAATGTTGCGATACAATCATAAAATCATATCTGTGTACAAAATATTACAAAAATATTAAAATTTCATTAGCATTATAACAACCACTATTTGCTTTGTCAATAGTGTATTTCGCATAAAAAATGGAATTTTAGGCACTATTTTAGACAAAAATGTGACAAAAACATACCTGTAATTTATTACATTATTTATTCTACCGCACTAGTCTGCCAGAACAAATTGTTACAATGTCTTTACAATGTCATCCCCAAATCAAACTGCATAGAATCCGCGAGAATTATTTTACTGCAATTGCCTCAATCTCTATCGCAACATCTTTTGGCAAACGTGCCACCTGCACACAGGAACGTGATGGATAAGGTTCTTTGAAATGTTTCGCATATACTTCATTAATCTTTCCAAAATCATCCATATTGCTGATAAATACTGTGGTTTTCACCGCTTTCTCAATGGAGGACCCAGCCTCTGCCAGCAGTGCTTCCAAATTAGAAATTGCCTGCTCTGCCTGCGCTTCCACACTTCCGGTTACCAGCTCTCCTGTTGCCGGATCAATCGGAATCATACCGGAAGTATAGATCATACCTCCACACTCAATTGCCTGTGAATATGGTCCGATCGCAGCCGGAGCCTTGTCTGTACGGATTACTTTTGTCATACTTTACCTCTTTTCTGCCGGACAAATTTTATTCGTCTTAGCCTTGTTGCGCTACATCCGTATTGTAATAACAAGTTTCCTCGGATACGGATGCGATTACTTGTGATGGGTGCCTTTCACACCGGTTCATACTATATACCTATATGCGGAAACTCGACCTATCTTTCAGTATAACACGTCTTTATAATTTATACTAGCATTTTCCCCACATTACCTTTATACTGATAACAAAGCACAATGACTACAGAAAGAGGTACTCTATGAAACAAACAATAGAATTAGGAAAGACACAGGAACTGATGGTCGTAAAGCAAATGGACTTTGGCGTCTTTCTGAACACTCCCACCGGAGAGGATACAGAAAAGATATTATTGCCCAAAGCACAGGTGCCCAAAGATACCCAGCTAAAAGATGTATTGACGGTATTCGTATATAAAGATTCCGAAGACCGTCCCATCGCCACCACATTAGAACCCGATCTGGAACTGGGCCAGGTGGCGAGACTTTATGTCAAAGAGGTCACCGGCATCGGAGCCTTTCTGGAGTGGGGCCTTGCCAAAGATCTGTTCCTGCCTTTCAAAGAACAGCTATATCCGGTAAAAGAAGGGGACGCCGTTCTGGTGACACTCTATATTGACAAAAGCGAACGCCTATGTGCCAGCATGAAAGTCTATGATGCCCTGCGTAATGATTCCACATATCAAAAAGATGACGAGGTATATGGCAGGGTTTATGAAATCAGTGATAATTTTGGCGTATTTATTGCCGTAGATGATATGTATTCCGCACTGCTTCCCGCAAAAGAAGTATTTGAAAAATACCGGATCAACCAGCCGGTTTATGCCAGAGTAGCCCAGGTCATGGAGGACGGCAGACTGACATTAAGTGTCCGCAAAAAGATCCCGGAACAGATGAATGAGGATGCTGATGTGATCTATGACTGCCTGGAAATGTCTGGAGGATTCCTCCCGTACCACGATAAAAGCGATCCGGAAGTGATCAAACGGGAATTTCATATGAGCAAAAATGCGTTCAAACGCGCCATCGGCCATCTGCTGAAAGCCGGTAAAATCACCATTGAAAAGAATGGGATCCGGCTGAAATAGATGTCTACCGCAGACATGGTTTTCGTGAAACAATAAACAAAGCAGGGATTCGTATATACGAATCCCTGCTTTGTTTTATTCACTATATTCCCCATACTGGCGGAAACGCTCATAGCGGTTCTGCAGTAATGTTGCGATATCGGTTGCCATCAGCTCCGGTAAGGTTTCCCTTAGTGCCTGTTTGATCTGATCCGTGGTATATGGCAGATCGTGCTCCAAACCATTCGGGGACTCGGTAAACTTGCGGTCAATCACATGATTGACTAACAAATGATCCGCCGT
>JAUNIU010000220.1 GCA_030523265.1 Eubacteriales bacterium
CCTATATAATACAAACAAACGTTCAGGAACTTCTGTTCCTATCATACTATAGAAGTTGGGGAGATGTCAAGAGAGATTTTTGGAACAGGTTTTCTTAAAAATGAGGAGTACTGGTTGTACATGAAAAACATTTCTTAGAAAGAAGAGAAATGTCTTGACTTGATAAATTACAGGTGATAGAATGTGTACATGAAAAACATTTCAAATCAATTAACGAAATGGAGGTAAAATATGAATGTCGAATTTGGCGATTTAATGGGGATGAGCATGACGGGGAGCATCATGTCCAGACTCCAGATAAAGGAAGAGGATAAGGCAAATGGAATCGAGTCTGAAGCAGTCAGGGTATTGGTTCCAAAGGCGATTTCAAACGGTCGGGTAAATCATCTGGAACTTGCCGAGTATGAAGTGAAGAAGGGGAGTGGACAATCCCGCCTGACGGTTGTTGATGATATTATAATTAAACTTACAACACCATATGGCTGCGCGTTGATTACGGAGGAGGATGAAGATTTAGTAGTTCCCTCTTATTGTATGATATGTAGGGATTTCAATCCGGGCGAAGTTGATTTGGACTATCTGGTAGGATATTTGAATACCGGATATGCAAGGGAACTTTTTACAGCTGGGGTTGCAGCGACAACAAATTCTATGCTTAAGCCCAAAGATGTGCATCGAATCCCAGTTCCGATGCCGCCGCTGGATGAACAGAGGATGCTCGGAAGACTGTACCGTCTGAGTGCAGAAAAGCAGCAAGCATTAAAACAAATGCTCGCAAATGAAGAAGCTTTGGCGGATAATCTAATTACATCAGCAATCTTGGAGGTGATGAACGATGAGTGAGATAATAAAAGACATAGACACCAAGCTGTCTGAGAATGAGAAAAATAAGATGCTGGCAAATCGTAATCGGATTCGGAAAATATATTGGGCGATGGCAGAAGAACTGCGAGGATGGGATATAAGAAGTGCATTTGCTGGCGGAGCAGCGTCAGCCGTTGTGTATGTGACATTTATAAAATATATTTCTGACAGAAGGGAGCAGTTAGGACTTCGTGTTTCGGATCTGTACAGGTTCGATGCGTTGTGCAGCCTGTATCCGAGTGTGGTCGATCAGAGAGAATTGTGTGAATATCTTGGTGACGTTGAAGAACAGCTTGGCTTCTCCCATCGGCTGTTTCAAAATTTTGTGTCGGATATCACCCCAAAAAATATGGATGCTAAATTCTCTAGTGTTTTGAGACTTGCCAGTGATTTGGATTTTAGCAGTAAGGATATAACGGCTATTGAAGTCGAAGAACTGATTCTTATTGTGGAAAAACTTGCTGATTTAGAAGGAAAGACGAGCGGATTTTCGTATACCCCTTCAAGCATTGCATCCCTGATGGGGAAAATATGTGAGGTAAAGGATGGGATGACCATCTATGACCCGTGCGCAGGCTGTGGAGTTTCTCTTGTCCAGGCAACAAAGGGACGAAAAGTTGAGGTATTTGCGCAGGAGCAGAACTCGCATATAGCAGCGGTCCTTGAAATGCTGCTTATTATGAGCGGCATCCGTGAGGGAGTGGTGAGATGCGATGACTCCGTTTGGCATCCGCTAACACAGACACTGGATCAGAAATTCGACTGCGTCATCAGTGAGCCGCCCTATATGAAACCGGAAATTGGATATAGAACATCGATAGACGAGAAGCTGATTGATCATGTTTTATACTACCCGGAGCAGCGAATTGAAGATACATGGGTATTCATCAGACACATTGTGGCATCACTTAAGTTCGGAGGAAAGGCAGCAGTGCTTCTGCCGATGTCAATGTTAACTCGTGAAGGTGCATCATCAGCCAGCAGACAGCGGATGGTGAAAGATGGATATATCGACAGTGTTATTGAGCTTCCGGCAAATGTGTTTTCTAATCGTGGCATAAAGACATCAATCCTGGTACTACGAAAGGACGAACCTGCTCGTAGTGTATATATGTTGGATCTGTCAAGAGGGCTGTGGAACGAAAAATTGAAGGAAGGAGAAGTTGGCATCGCGGCAATTGCTGAAATGGTAATAAACCATGAAGTAGTGACTGGTATATCAGATATAGTAAAGACAGATGACATTGCGGCAAATAACTACCAGTTGGCAGTCTCCCGCTATGTAGCACAGGAGATTGATGTAGAACAGTTTATAACAGATTCTGTAAAGCTATACGAAACAGCAGAGCAGCTGGAATCAAAATTTACCAGACTCTGCAAAGAATTCCGGGAGGCACTGGAAGATTACAATGGTTACTGTAATCAAAAGAAGACTGACTAAAGGGGGAGAACCTATGCAGAATGAAACGTATCCAATTATGACGGATGATGGAAAGATGTTTTGTAAGTGCCGTAATGACGGGACTACAGTTGAATTGATTGGTAAGAATTGCTCGATGTCTATACAGGAGCTTGTGTCAAAAGCATCGAACCCGAAGATGGCACAGCAACGCCGATACAAACAGATGAAAAATAGGGCAGCAAAACAGATTTGAGTTCCCTCACGCTGTGATGGACTTAAAATGAAAAACACATTACTAGGCAACCCTGCGATATGGCCACAGTATGCAAGCGGATTGTTTCCACCGAAGCATTAACTGTGCGGTTACAGTGCCTAATCATATCGACAAGCCAGAGGAAGTCAGGATGGGTTTTAATATAAATTAATAGTATTTTGCCGTTGAGCGAACCAGGTGGGATGGAATCCACTATGAGAAAAGCCGGGGCAGATAAAAGTGATTATGGTGTTACCTGATCCAAAATTAATTTGGACAGGTAAGCTATAGACTTTTATCTGCTCCGACTTTTTGTTATTTCCCATCTCTGATTTGTATTTGCCTGATCTCCGCAATCGTGGAGGCAAGGTTCTGTGCGGAATTTAAAGCCTCATTATATCTATTCTCAATCATACGTCACAAGACGTGGGAGCAATTCGATATGATGTTTTATCGTACAAGAAAGGATATGGTCGCATTTTCAGATATTCCTGTTCGTGTTTTTCAATAATGTCTAATTTTTCGACAGGAAATGCATAAAGTAAATTATGAGGAATGTCGAAAAAAGATATTCCTCAAAGGATATTAAGGAGTAGAGGGTCTGCTTTACAGATGGAAATCTGAAGCTATTATTTATAAAACAATGTGGATGATATTTAACAATGATAAAGATGTGTGGCTATTACAAAATAAGGCGGTGGTTTAAAAGCCAGAAATAGCAGTTACATACAACACACCATTTTACATTATAACATCGGATGCTAATTTCTGCAAATCTGACAAGAGTAAAGGAGAAGAGTATGATGTAGCCGATGGATTGTATCAGTCACACGGGCTGATTACATAGACTGTCACAAAATTGTGGCAAGCATGGATTATACAACAATAAAAAGAATATCGTAGCCTGAGTTGCAATAGGGCAAAGGATATCTCATACGGGTCAATCCCATCAATGACTGTAAACTTTTTCGCAGGAAGCGGAGGGGTGTAGTCAGGGATGCGATTACCGTGCGAAGTACCCTCTGACTTGTTGCGCCCTTTTTTAGGCTAATTGTAAGCGAGTTCGTGTGTACTTCATTACACGGACCCGTTTGTTGTACATATGGTAGATGCTTTAATTGGCATCCCTCCATATCAGCCAATGGATGTCTTTTGCCGCCAGAAACCAGGTGGAAAGGACATCATTATGAAAAACAAAACAACAGCCAATTTTGAAGAGCGGAAAGTAGAAACAACGGACAACCCTGATCTGGTAGAATTGGGCAAGAATATCCAGAAACAGAGAGAGTTTATGGAGATGTCACAGGAAGAACTGGGACTGGATGTGGGTTCCAATAAGAACACCATCTACTTATATGAAACGGCCCAAAGGGTGATGAAAGTGGACAGGCTATTTGAAATTGCGGATGCACTGATGGTTACA
>JAUNIU010000221.1 GCA_030523265.1 Eubacteriales bacterium
GGCATTTTAGGGGGCGTCGGTGCTTATATCCTGTCCTTTAGGATATTATGCACCGCTACGTCTCCTATATAGCGAAAGCGTGCCTCTAGGGAAACAGCGGAACCTGTCGCATGTTGCTTCAAACAAACCTTCGAGGCGCATCCGATCGAAACGTCGCAAAGCAAAGACCTTCTATCAAGCCTAGTTGTCTGGTACAGAATCTGCAATTCTACACGGATTTCCGAATACAAATTTTTGTAAGACACACGCAGGGCAGACATAATCGGCAAAACCGACTATTTGATAGATAACCACCAGGTATCCCGTGTAAAATGGGAAATGCAAGTAAGATGATACAAAGGAGGAAAACACCGGCATGAAACAGTGGTTTACGAAGACCTGCATGGCAGATGTACATAAGATAGCAGACAGATATCAGATATCGGAAGTGTTTGCAGAACTATTGGTGAAACGGGGGCTGCGAAGCTGGCAGGAGATGGATGCGTATCTGTTTGAGGATCTGGCGCCGGAGCCGGAGGTGGAACGGATGCGGGGCATGACGGAGGCGGCAGAGCTGCTATTTGCCAAGATAGAAGCGGGCAAAAAGATTCGGATTATCGGCGATTACGATGTGGACGGTGTGATGTCTACGTATATCCTGTATCGGGGAATCGGACAGTTAGGGGGAGATCTCTCTTATCAGATCCCGCATCGGGAGCGGGATGGTTATGGGATACGTGCATATATGGCAGAGAAAGCGGCAGAGGAGGGCATCGACACCATTGTAACATGTGACAACGGCATTTCTGCCATGGAATCCATTTCCCGTGCAAAGGAGCTGGGACTTACTGTTGTGTTGACAGATCATCATGAAGTGCCGATGCTTCATGGGGCAGAGCAAATACCGCCGGCAGATGTTGTGATTGATCCCAAGCAAAAGGAATGCCAATATGGATATCGCGATCTGTGTGGAGCCGGGATTGCATATAGATTGGTGCAATATATGTTTCAATGTCGGGGAAGGGCAGAGGAAGCACAGGAATTGCTTCCGTTCGCCGCCATGGCAACGGTTTGTGATGTTGTACCGTTACAAGGCGAAAACCGCCAGATTGTCAAACTGGGTCTGCGCCTGATGCAGGAAACGAGGAATCTGGGATTGCAGGCATTGATTCGTCAGATGGATTTTGCCGGGGAAATTCGATCCATGGATGTGGGATTTCGTCTGGGGCCGTGTATCAATGCTGCAGGTCGGTTAGGAGATGCCACGAAAGGGTTGGAGCTTTTTCTGGCGACAGATGCTCTGACGGCATCGGAAGAGGCAGAGTCCTTATATGCATTAAATGAAGACCGGAAAGATATTACCGTGCGTGCCACAGAAGAAGCAGTCAGACAGGTGGAGCGCGAGGGAGTTCCTAAGGTTTTGGTGGTGTATTCTCCAAAGTGTCACGAGAGTGTGGCCGGTATCGTGGCGGGAAGGCTGCGGGAGCGGTATTATCGTCCGGTATATCTGATCACAGATTCCGGTGACCATCTGAAAGGTTCGGGACGGTCGATTCCCGGCTATCATATGCAGCAGGAATTGTCTGCCTGCAGGGAATATCTGACGGAGTTTGGAGGGCATGCGATGGCGGCAGGGTTTTCATTAAGGAAAGAGAATTTTGATGCCCTGCGACTGGCATTATTAGAGCACTGCAAACTGACAGAGCCGGAGATGGTGGAAAAGGTATATTATGACAAAGAGGTTTCTCTGTCGCAGGTCAATCGGGAACTGGTGCAGCAGTTGTCATGGTTAGAGCCGGTGGGAGAATCCAATCCGGGGGCGGTGTTTGTAAAACGGGATGCCGGAATATCCTCTGTCCGAATGTGTGGCAAAGAAAATCAGATCGCACAGATTCAAATACGGGAGGAAGGCAAACTCTATCGTGCTGTCGATTTTCATGCGGAGGATTGCCTGGGGATCGCAGTTCGTGAGAAATATGGGGAGGATGTCTGGGAACGGATGAAAGCAGGAGAAATGGGAGAATGGAAGGTCAATTTGTTGTTTACAGCAGAGATTGACAGCAAATATGGATCGGTGCAATTCAAAGTAGTGGATTGTCAGTAAAGAGCAGGAGATCGGAGATTCCTGAATCTGATATTTGGGATAGAAAATTTGACACAAAATTAACATAAGGTTATGATTATATCTAATTGTTTATGTTGTCAAAAAATACCTTCTTACAAAGGAGCTTTTGACACGTAACAAGAGCAGTAAAATAGCAGAAAGGATGAGGTGAAATGAAAATAAGTGAACTTAGGAATTTGAGCAGACAGTTAGTTGCAATCGTGCTGACCGTTGCTTTGGTACTGACTTTAGCACCAGCGGGTACTAAGGTGGCAAAGGCAGCCGGGGAAGTGACAGTCAAGTCCGTGGAACTGGTGAATCCACAGAATGATCCAGAAGCCTATACGTTTTATAAAGACTTCAATCAATATGACTATATTGCCACTGGCAGCCGTATTAAAGTAACATATGGTGTAGACGGTGCGGATGATTACGAGGAAATATACTACGCGGATTGGACCTCCAATGCATCGGAGGAAGGCGATTACAACGATGAAGTTGACTGTTATGAAACAGAAATATACAGTCTGAATGAAGAGTCGGAAGATTACATAACGATCCGTTATAATCAGGATACCAATACAGTATATGCACATATTCCGGAGGAGGACTCTGAGGATGAGTCTGGAGCGGATTTTGAATTATATCAGCCGATTTATAAGGAACTTTCAGAGATGCCAGTCGTTTCTCAGGAGGACAGCAAGGACATTCAAAGCTGTGGTTATACACAATATTATCGCTTAAATAGTGATATGGGAGGCATGTGCATCGATATTTATACAGAGGATATCGAAGGAGCAAAGGCAGAAGACGATCCATATCTGGAGTTATATGAGAAGGCTTCTGGAGCGGATCGATGGAATCTTGCAAACGTTGGATCTGATAAGGATAGTGTAGGTGGAGATTATAATGACCGTCTGGTCTATAATCTGAAAGAGAACGCAGATTATATTATCGCTGCCTATAATGTCGATTTTGAAGATCAGGTGTTTTACATTGATGAGCCGTCATATGCCAGCTTTTCTATGAAACAGTTTGTGGCAGCCAAAGATTATAAGGTGCAGGTGCGGGATAATTATTATGCGTATCCGCAATTAGGAGTATATCCATATCAGTATGATCTGACCAAGGAAGATAACACGACAGAGACAGCTTATGGCACAGGCAGCGAGCTGCAAATGAAGGATGGATATGTTAGAAATAATGGTACCACTTCTAAATATACCGGGTTAGATAAAAATGTACTGTCAGCTACTGTGGATAGTAGCAGGATGCGTACCGTCAGCTTCACAGAACCGGAAGGGGAAGAGTATAAGGCAAATACTGCGGTTACGGTTCCGGCAAAGACACAGAAATTAGTCTATATGTATTATGATTCTACTTCAGAATATTCTCTGAATGTTACGAATGGAGATGGGGATACCTTTATCTCGTATGCCAATGAGACAATGGCACAGACCAATGTATATGGTTATGCCACATCCGGTGTCTTGTATCAGCTGCCGTATTATCAGGCGGAGATGTGTTATATTCTGTTACAGAATTATTCTGACCATGAAGCGACTTACGTGATTTCCAGTGAGGGATCGGGCACAGATACCCCAAGCAATCCTGTGGTGACGAATCCGGGGACGCAGGTGAATCAGAAGCCTAATCCTGTGGCACAGAAACCAAGTAGTCCGACTAAGGCTCCTGCCAAGAGTTCGATTAAAGGGAAGACTGTGACAATCAAAAAGATCAAATATAAGGCGATTTCTGAGAAAGCAGTGGCAGTGGTTGGAACCACTTCTGCCAAGAAGTTAAAGAAAGTAACCATTCCGGCTACCGTCAAGGTCAAGGGTGTAAGCTGT
>JAUNIU010000018.1 GCA_030523265.1 Eubacteriales bacterium
GTGAAAATCATGCATTATTACCGTAAAATACCTGTAAATTTTGTTAAAATCATCCATAAAACCGCTTTTTTTTTTGCCCAAAATGACGTATGATAATACTATGGTCTACGTGGCATCATGACACCTAATCATAGTATTACGACTTGTATGCGAGGAGGAAAAAGAACATGGCACTCACAGTATTCGCTGCGATTGATGTCGGTTCCCATGAGACATCGATGCGCATTTATGAGATATCAAAAAAACATGGGGTTCAGGAATTAGAATATGTGCATCATACTGCCAGATTGGGTTATGAAACATTCTCAACCCACCATATCAGTTATCACTCCATCGATAAATTATGTACAATCTTACAGGGTTTCTCGGAAAAAATGAAAGAATATCAGATCAAGGACTATATGATTATCGCCACCAGTGCCCTGCGCGAGGCGGACAATAATCTCATCGTTTTGGATCAGGTCAAACAACGGACCGGATTTCAGATCAAAATTTTAAGCAATTCGGAGCAACGTTATCTGTGTTATAAAGCCATTGCGTTACAACAAAATGCATTTCACAAATTAATTCAAAAGGGCACTTTATTAGTAGATGTGGGTGGAGGCAGCATCCAGCTCTCTCTATTTGATAAAAATACACTGGTAACCACCCAGAATATCAAGATGGGTTCTCTGCGCATCCAGAAAATCCTGCAAAATATGCGGGACGAAACCGACAGTTACCAGAACCTGGTATATGAATATATTTCCAACAGCCTGCATACCTTTGCAAAATTGTATCTGTCCAATTACCGGGTGAAAAATATCATTGCCGTGGGAAACCAGTTACACAGTTTTGTGAAATATCTAAGCACACACCATTTCGGTAATCTATTGCCGGTGGATGCCAAGGGCAACAAAAAGGATTCCATCAACCGGCAGGAGTATGAAGAATTTTATCACGCCATCTTAAATCAGGCACCGGAGGAGCTGGCCGCAGAGTTAAATTTGTCGCTGGACAAAGCCGCATTGCTGCTTCCCACTGCGATGATTTATCACAATGTATTTGAAGAAGTGCAGGCAGAACAAATGTGGCTGTCCGGCATTACTATTTGTGATGGTATGGCTGCCGACTTTGCCGAGCGGAAAGAACATATGGTTCCGGCACATAACTTTGCCGATGATATTCTGTCCGTTTCCCGCAAACTGGCGATCCGTTACCAGTGCGACAAACAACATATCGAAAATGTGGAAAATGTAGCATTACGCATCTTTGATGCCGTCCGCAAACAAAACAATCTCACCAAACGGGACCGACTGTTACTACAGATTGCTGTCATCCTGCATAACTGTGGTGCCTTTGTGGATTTGGATGATATCGGCGAAAATTCATATAAAATCGTAATGTCCACAGAAATCATCGGCATCTCGCACCAGGAGCGTATGATGGTTTCTTCTATCATCCGCTACACCAATGAATTTTTCCCACAATACTCGCAATTTAAGAATGATTTTGAGCGGGAGGAATATATTAAAATCGCAAAGCTAAATTCAATTCTTTGTCTGGCAGATGCCATGGACCGAAGCCATCGCCAGAAATTTGATAAGATCACGATCCGCAGACAGGACAATACTTTGGTGATCACAGCCTATTCTCTGTATGATATCACATTGGAAAAAGGTATGTTCCAGAAATTATCCGGTTTTTTTGAAGAGGCATTTGGCATCCGCCCTGTCCTAAAACAGAGAAAAGCATTCTAACCACCGCCGGAACAGCAGATGTTGTTTCCGCATCCGAAACATTTTCGACATAACATAGATATTTAGAAAGGGGCATCTACTATGAGCAACAAATCAAGTTATTCCAAACCAGAATATTTTTATAATCGTGAATTAAGCTGGCTATTATTTAACCAACGGGTATTAGAAGAAGCCAAAGACCGTACACTACCCTTAATGGACCGGTTAAAATTCTTAAGTATTACATCTTCTAATCTGGATGAATTTTTTATGATACGGGTGGCTTCCCTCAAGGATATGGTCCAGGTCAACTATACCAAAAAAGACCTGGCTGGCATGACACCGGAAGCACAGTTATCTGCCATCAGCGACAGCACACATCGGTTTGTCCAGGAACAGTACGACACGTTTAACCGCTCCCTCCTGCCTGCATTAACCAAAGAGGGAATCCATATTCTCTCCCACTATGAAAATCTCAACACCGAGCAGGCACGCTATATTGACCGCTATTTCGTGGAGGAAGTCTATCCGGTATTAACACCGATGGCTGTGGATTCTTCCCGGCCATTTCCGCTGATCCGCAACAAATCCCTGAATATTGGTGCCATCCTGAAGGTGAAAAACGGTGCGGAACATAACGGACAGTTCCGGGAATTATATATGTCTCATACATCCAAAAAGAAGAAAGATACCAACGGAGAGGATATTGATTTTGCCACGGTACAGGTTCCCTCTGGTCTGCCGCGTTATGTGGAAATCCCGTGTGGGGAACCCGGACAGAAAGCCTTTATCCTGCTGGAACAAATTATCGAGAAAAACATCGGACGTCTCTTTATGAATTATGAAGTCTTGTCCGCCTTCCCATACCGTATCATGCGTAATGCAGATCTCACCATCGAGGAGGATGAAGCAGCGGATCTGCTGATTGAGATCGAACGGCAATTAAAGAAACGGCAATGGGGTCAGGCGATCCGATTAGAAGTGGAGGAAGGGATCGATAAACGACTCCTGAAAACACTGCGCCACGAATTTAAGATCAAAGAGGAAGATATCTTTAAGATCAACGGACCGCTTGATCTGACATTTTTAATGAAATTATCCGGTCTGGAGGGATACGAACATCTGCGTTCGCCAAAATATATCCCACAGCCTGCGAAATATCTTAACGGATCTGCAAATCTCTTTGACCAGATCCGGGATCACGATGTATTGTTGCACCACCCGTATGAAACCTTTGATCCTGTGGTGGATTTTGTACGGCAGGCTGCCAAAGATCCCGACGTATTAGCCATCAAGCAGACTCTGTACCGTGTCAGCAGCCATTCGCCCATCATCGCTTCTCTGGCGGCTGCCGCCGAAAACGGCAAACAGGTTTCGGTATTGGTGGAATTAAAAGCACGGTTCGATGAGGAGAATAATATTATCTGGGCAAGGAAACTGGAACAGGCCGGATGCCATGTAATCTATGGTCTGGTGGGATTAAAAACCCACAGCAAGATCACGCTGGTGGTGCGCAAGGAGGAGGACGGCATTCGCCGTTACGTTCATCTGGGTACCGGTAACTATAATGACAGTACCGCCAAACAATATACCGATATGGGATTATTAACCTGCCGCCGCGTCATCGGCGAAGATGCCACTGCTGTCTTTAATATGTTGTCCGGATATTCCGAACCGGCGGTATGGAATAAACTTGCCATCGCCCCAATCTGGCTGCGGGACCGCTTTACCCAGTTAATCAAACGGGAAACCGCTTTCGCTAAGGCAGGTAAGAAAGCCTTTATCCGCGCCAAAATGAACTCTCTGTGTGATCCGGGCATCATTGAAGCTCTATACGAAGCATCGGCAGCGGGTGTACAGATCGAGCTGGTGGTTCGCGGCATCTGCTGTCTCCGGGTAGGCATCCCTGGCATCAGTGAAAACATTTCGGTTCGCTCTCTGGTGGGTGACTTTCTGGAACACAGCCGGATCTTCCAGTTCTGTAATAACGGATTTGAAGAGATCTATATGGGAAGTGCGGACTGGATGCCACGTAATCTGGATAAACGTGTGGAAATCCTGTTCCCTGTGGAAGACGAAACACTAAAAAAAGAGATTATCCACATCCTGGATATCCAGTTAGCAGATAATCTCAAAGCCAGAGAATTACAGGCAGATGGCAGCTATCGCAAAGTCAAACGGGGTCGTCAGAAAAAACTCTGTGCCCAGAAATACTTCTGCGAACAGGCCGTTGCTGTGGCTGCCGAACGTAAACAAAGCAGTGACAATAAACGTACTTTTGAGCCTTTGCATTCCAGTTTTTAGCCATTTACTCAGGCCAACTCCATAAAATCCAGAAGGGAAATTTGATTCGTATGAGGCAGATCACCGAACAATCCCAGTTCTCCCATGGTCTCCACCGTGGTGGAACTGACTTTACAACGGTTTTTGAAATCCTCCCACGATAAAAATTTCCCGTTTCTGGCTTCCTCTTCTATCATCTCCGCTGCCACTGTCCCCAGTCCATCAATGGCGGCAAAGGAAGGCATAATTTTGCCATCTACGATCTGAAAACGTGTTGCTTTCGACTTATAGATATCAATCGGTACAAATTCAAATCCTCTGGCATACATTTCCTGCACCAGACGCATCACTTCGTATACATCCTTCTCCTTTTGGGACAGTTCATTTTTACGCTTATTGTAATCTTTCATATAGTATTCTAACTTTTCTTTTCCCTGACACATCATCTCGTAGTTAAAGTTATCCAGCGCACGGATGCTGAAAAAAGCCGCATAATACGCCAGCGGTTCATGCACCTTGAAATATGCCACACGCAATGCCATCATAACATAAGCGGCAGCATGCGCTTTTGGAAACATATACTTAATCTTCTGGCAGGACTCCACATACCACTCCGGTACATCATGGTCCAGCATATCCTGTTTCCATTCCTCCCACATGGCACATTTGCCCTTGGCTACCATTCCCTTACGTACCGCCTCCATGATCTTAAAGGAACGCTCGTTTTCCACGCCCTTGCTAATCAGGTAAATCATGATATCATCACGGGTACATATCGCCGTAGACAAGGTACAGTCTCCGTTTTGAATATAGTATTGGGCATTATTTAACCACACATCCGTCCCATGGGACAGACCGGATATACGCACCAGATCCGAGAAGTTCTGGGGTTTTGCATCCAACAACATCCCCATGACAAAGGTGGTACCAAACTCCGGCACTCCCAGACACCCCAGGGTACAACCGCTGATATCCTCCGGTTTGATACCCAGTGCATCCGTGTTGGCAAACAGGGATAACACTGCCGGATCATCCATCGGCAAGGTAGAAGCCTTTATTCCCGTCAGATCTTCCAACATACGGATCATGGTCGGATCTAAATGCCCCAGAATATCCAGCTTCAACAGGTTTGCATCGATCTTATGATAGTCAAAATGGGTGGTGATAATCTTGGTGTTCATATCGTTGGCAGGATGCTGTACCGGTGTAAAGGTATAGATCTCTTCCCCGATGGGTAATACCACGATACCACCCGGATGCTGCCCGGTGGTACGACGCACCCCTACACACCCCTGGGCGATCCGCTCCATCTCCGCGCTGCGCTTGGTAATCTCATGTTCTTCGCAATATTTTTTAACATAACCATATGCCGTCTTCTCTGCCATGGTTCCCACTGTACCGGCACGGAATGTCTGCCCTGCACCAAAGATGACCTCCGTATAATCGTGAGCATTACTCTGATATTCGTTGGAGAAATTCAGATCGATATCCGGCTCTTTATCCCCCTTAAATCCCAAAAATGTCTCAAAAGGAATATCATGCCCGTCTTTCTTCAGCAGTGCGCCACAATTCGGACAGTTCTTATCCGGCATATCACAAGCCGAGGTACCGGCATTCTTTTTTAATACCTCGTCGTCAAAGTCATAGTAATGACACTCGGAACAATAGTAATGTGCCGGAAGGGGGTTAATCTCCGTGATTCCTGCCATGGTGGCGGCAAAGGAGGACCCCACCGATCCACGGGAACCCACCAGATATCCGTCCTCCATAGACTTCCAAACCAGTTTCTGGGCAATAATATACATCACCGCATATCCATTGCCGATAATAGAAGTCAGTTCCCGCTCCAATCGGCTGGTAACCTGCGGCGGCAGCTCCGGCCCATAGATCTCATGTGCTCTGTTATAACAAATGTCCCGCAAATCCTGATCGGAATTTTCGATCACCGGCGGACACTTCCGCGGACTGCAGGGCCGGATCTTGTCAATCATATCTGCGATACGGTTCGTATTGGTGATCACCACCTCCTCTGCCTTCTTGGCACCTAGATACTGAAATTCCGCCAGCATCTCTTCGGTCGTCCGGTAGTACAGAGGCGCCTGCTGGTCTGCATCGGAAAATCCCTTACCGGACATGATGATACGGCGGTACACTTCGTCCTCGGGATTTAAGAAATGTACGTCACAGGTGGCAACCACTAATTTGTGATAGATCTCCCCCAATTCTACAATCCTGCGATTCAGCTCCATCAAATCATTATCATCCTGAATCTGCGGATATTTATCCTCATCCCGCACCATGAACGCATTATTACCGATAGGCTGTATCTCCAGATAATCATAAAACCGCACCAGACGGTCCACCTCTTCATCCGTTTTCTCCTCCACCAGTGCGCGGAACAATTCTCCCGCCTCACAGGCAGACCCGATCAGCAGTCCCTCTCTCCATTTCAAAAACAGGCTCTTAGGCAGTTTGGGCCGACGGTTAAAATATTTTAGATGAGATTCGGAAATCAGACGATAGAGATTTACACGCCCAGTCTCATTTTTCGCCAATATCACCGCATGGTAGGATGGCATCTTGCGAATGGCCTCCTCGCCCGGTCTGCCAAACGCATTGAGTTTTTCCAGATCGTCAATGCCACGATCCTCCAGACGCTTCATCAGATGCACGAATATCTCAGCGGTGGCTCCTGCATCATCCACAGCACGGTGATGATTTTCCAGCGACACACCCAGCTTCTTTGCCACCGTATCCAGCTTGTAATTTCTCAAATCCGGCAACACCGCCCGGGACATGGACACGGTATCGATCACCGTAAAATTTACCGACATCTTCTGCTCTTTCGCCTTTTGTGTCACAAAGCCGATATCAAAGGAAGCATTATGCGCCACCATGACTGCACCGCCACACCACTCCAGAAATTCCGGCAACACCTGATCTATCCCCGGCGCATCCTTCACCATACTATCATCAATACTCGTCAACTGCGTAATATGATATGGTATCGGCCGCTTGGGATTTACAAAGGTACTATAGCGGTCTGTGATGGTACGGTTTTCTACCTTTACCGCACCAATCTCAATGATCTGATTACTCTTTGCACCGATACCGGTAGTCTCCAGATCAAACACCACAAAGGTATCCGCAAAATTCTGACCGCGCCCATTTTGTACTGTTTCGATCAAATCATCCACCAGGTATGCCTCCACACCATAGATCACCTTGAAATCATCCTCCGGATCCACCATATGATCGGCATCTGGAAAGGCCTGCACCACACCATGATCGGTAATGGCCACAGCCGGATGTCCCCATCTCTGTGCTGTCTTAAGATAAGACCCCACGTCCATCACCGAATCCATCTCGCTCATCTGCGTATGTGCATGCAGCTCCACCCGTTTCGGTCCCTCATAATGATCCTCCCGCTTCACCCGGGTATCCTGTCCCGGTTTGATACCACGAATCGAGGTAATCCCGATCTCACGGCTGTAGGTATCGTAGACGGCTACTCCCTTTATTTTGATGAATTTTCCTTTGCTGACATTTGCCTTAAATTCATCTGCCTCCGCAATATCCAAAAAGACTTTCCCCTGTATCGAGTCCGTAAAATCGGTCACACTAAACATATAAATGATCTTTTCACCGTTGCGAATCTCCCGTTCATCCGTGGAGGTCACCATTCCCTCGATGACCACCTCACCGGTTTCTCCTTGAATATCGGCAATCTTGACCAGTTCTCCCTCGCAGTTTCTGCCGTAGAAACAATCCTCATCCACCGGCGCACCGTAACCACCTTTTCTTCTTGCCCTGCCCTGATAGCTGTTACGTGCTCCGTTCCCGCCGGAATATCCACCACCGGATTTTTTGCCGGAAGTTGCAGAAGTCTCCGCCTGCGCCGCCTCTGTTGGTCTGCTGCTTCTGCTTCCTGTCTGTGCTGCTGTTTCCTCCCGCTTCACCGGGGCGGTTTTATCGCCTCGTCGTTTCGGATGATCCACTTTCTGTACCGACTGCGAAGCATCCGTTCTTTCTCCGATAAATTCTGCAGATCTCCTGACCACGAATGGTTTGGTCTCTGTATGTACCGGCTCCCGATAGCTGATGTCCAGTTCGATCTGAAATCCAGCCTTGACAGCGAAAATCTGTTGCAGTTTTTCCGTCACTTCTGCCTCTCTGGCACGAAACAACACATCATCTTCACAGCACAAATAGAGAGTCCCATCTTGCATACGACTCTCTCCACTATAAAACATATTAAATTCCAGAATATCATCCTCTTTGAGCATCAACAAAATGCTATCCCGGTATTCCTCCCAAAAGATCTCCGAAGTATATTGTTCGGACAGACGAAATCTGTCCTCTATCTTCACTACATAACCTGTTGTGCCCAGCACACGGCTGATATTGTCCTCCAGACGCAGTATTTCACGATACGGAATCACATGATTGCTGACCAAATTCACGGACACCTGTTGTTTCTCACGCACCACAACCACCCGATCAACATACACATCCTGAAACAGATTTTTTTGCCGATCGGACAATACCAACCCGGAAAAAGTATCTAATAAGAGTTTTTCCATTGCTTTAACTCCTCTTCCAGTGCTGCCAGTAGTTGTTCCTCCGGCATCTTACGTATCACTTCGCCCTTTTTGATCAATAATCCTTCCCCTTTGCCACCAGCGATGCCGATATCCGCTTCCCTGGCTTCTCCCGGACCATTGACCACACATCCCATGACTGCCACCTTGATATCCAGATCATACTCTTTGACCATATCCTCCACCTTTGTGGCAAGTCCGATCAAATCGATCTGTGTCCTGCCACAAGTAGGACAGGATACCACCGTAATGCCACCTTTGCGCAATCCCAGTGTTCGCAGGATCAGTTTCGCCGAACGAACCTCCTCCACCGGATCTCCCGTCAGGGATACCCGGATCGTATCGCCGATCCCCTGGTATAAAATATTGCCCAGACCTATGGCTGACTTGATATTACCGGATAATACCGTACCGGACTCTGTGATTCCCACATGCAAAGGATAGGATGTTTGTCTCGCAATCAATTCATGCGCCCGGATACACATTAAAACATCCGAAGATTTGATACTGATCACCAGATTGTCATACCCCATGGATTCAATGAGAGCCACTTTCTGCAATGCACTCTCCACTAACCCCTCCGCAGTCACATGACCATATTTGTCGATCAGCTCCTTTTCCAGAGAACCGCTATTGACACCTACACGAATCGGAATACCACGCTCCTTAGCCACATCCACCACAGCACGTACCCGGTCCTCCGCACCAATATTGCCCGGATTGATGCGGATCTTATCTGCCCCATTTTCCATAGCGGCGATGGCGAGACGGTAATCAAAATGGATATCCGCTACGACAGGAATATGAATCTGCGGCTTGATCTCTGCTAGCGCAGCCGCCGCCTCCATGGTAGGCACTGCACAGCGGATGATATCACAGCCCGCTTCCTCCAAAGCCAGGATCTGTCCCACCGTTGCCGCCACATCCTCTGTCCTGGTATTGGTCATGGACTGGATGGCGATGGGATGACCACCGCCGATCTTTCTTTCCCCAATTTGTATTACCTTCGTGTCGTCCCGATACATAAGATTCCCTCTCTTTACTATAATTAGTGAATAATCTTTAGAATGTCGTTGTACATAACAAAGACCATAAATAACATTAATACCACAAATCCGGCAAAATGCACATAACCCTCTTTTGCCCGGTCAATGGGTTTCCCACGGACTGCTTCAATCAGAATAAATACCAGTCGTCCTCCATCCAAGGCCGGTAATGGCAACAGATTCATAATACCCAGGTTTGCACTTAACAGTACCGCCATATAGAGCATATTCATCATGATATCCTTAAACACTGCCCAGTTTGACTTCTGTAAGGTCTTGCCATAATCCGCGGTCTGAACAATCACATCTCCCACAGCACTGACGATCCCCACCGGACCGGAGATATCATCCTTGGATAAATGACCACTGACCAACTGTCCCAGACTGGCTATGGTGGTCTCGATCCAGTATTTTACCTCGATCACACTATATTTCAAGGTGTATCCCGCTTTCACCACCGGATTCATCTTGACTTCTTTTAGCTCCTGTCCCGGCTTCGCTGCCAGCGACTTAATCGGCTCATCCATAGCCGCATAAAATCCCAACGTCAAAGATTCATATGGTTCCGGTGTCACCTCGTACGTTTTCTCCAAACCATCCCGTTCCACCACAAAAGATACCGGATCACCCGATACATTCTCCTTTGCCATCACAGTACCCAGCTCTTCCCCGTTGGTTACAACAGTGCCATTGACACTCTTAATCTTATCTCCCGCCTTTAGTCCGGCTTTGGCAAAAGGACGGTCCTGGGAAACCTCTGCGATCTCGGTACTGCTGGTGGCCTGCGAACCATATGTGAAACCAAACAGATAGGTTTTATAATGGGGATCGATGGTGACAGTTTTTTCCTTGCCATCCCGCTCCAACACCACTTTAACATCCTCGCCAGTAAGCGGATGTAACAATAAATAGGTATCAATCTCCCGGCCAATGGTAATTTTCTTGCCATTTACCTTTTTGATAATATCCCCCTCTTGTATGCCCGCTTCCTGCGCTGGCTGATTATCATAGACCAGTTCTACCTTGGGAATATCAATCCCAGAATTTGAGATAATGATGACAGAGAACACAAACGCCAGTATAAAATTGAAAAACGGTCCTGCAAAGATCACCGAAAATCTTGCCCATACTCCCTTGGTATTAAAGGAATCCGCGGAGTCATTTTCCTCATCTTCCCCCACCATGGCACAGGAACCACCCAGCGGTAACAATTTCCAGGAATATTTTGTGACATCCCGCCATTCCTCCAGACTCTCAAATTTTTTCTGGGAACAAAAAAATCGTACTTTCATGCCCGCAGGCGTCTTTGCCGCGGTGATAATACGGGGACCCATGCCCACCGAAAATTCCGGCACACCGATGCCGTGTTTCTTTGCCAGCAAAAAATGTCCAAACTCATGAATCACAACAATCACTGTAAAAATCAGCAATGCCGCAATAATACTACCTACTGTCATAGATTTCTACCTCAACTCTCCTCAATGATATTTCGCTTCTATTTGACGATACACATCCTGTTCCACCGCCAAAATATCCTCCAAAGAAGGATCTGCTATATTGTGATGCTTCTGCATACATTCCGCAATCATATCCGTGATCTCCAGATAGCGGATGCGACGGTCTAAAAACAATGCCACCGCCTTTTCATTGGCGGCATTAAATACCGTCGGCATACTGCCTCCCATCTTCCCCGCTTCATATGCTAACGCCAATCCTCGAAATGTCTCCAGATCCGGACGTTCAAACTCAATGCTGCCAATCTCCCAGAAATCCAGTCGCTCTCCCGCCAGATCACGCCGCTGCGGGTAACACAATGCATACTGTATCGGCAGTTTCATATCGGGAGTACCCAGCTGTGCCATCACCGCACCATCCCGAAATTCCACCATGGAATGAATCACACTCTGTGGCTGTACCACCACCTGAATCTGGTCAAATTCCACATCAAACAACCATTTTGCCTCGATCACTTCCAATCCCTTATTCACCATTGTGGAAGAATCAATCGTAATCTTACGACCCATGGCCCAGTTCGGATGCTTTAGGGCATCCTCCACCTGAATACACTCCAGTTCGTTCCGTTTCTTTCCGCGAAATGGTCCGCCGGATGCCGTCAATAATATCTTCGCAACCTCCCGGTCGGATTCCCCATTCAGACATTGAAATATCGCCGCATGTTCGCTATCCACCGGTAATAATTTGCCCCCCTTCTGCCGGATCAAAGGCATGATAATATGTCCTGCTGTGACCAAAGTCTCTTTATTGGCAAAAGCAATATCTTTGCCTGCTTTTATCGCTTCCACCACCGGCCGAATCCCGATCATGCCCACCACAGCTGCCACCACGATCTGCACCTGTGATGCTGTAGCACAGGCAATCAGTCCATCCATCCCGGCGAGAACAGTCACACGCTCTCCTGCCAGACGCTTCTCTAATTCTTTTGCCTGTTTTTCCTGATATACACAGACCACCTCTGGATGAAACTCCTGTATCTGTTGTTCCAGCAAATCAATGTTAGAGCCAGCAGCCAAAGAAACCACCTGCATATCTTTGTTTGCCCGCACTACCTCTAATGTCTGTGTGCCTATAGATCCTGTTGATCCCAGGACTGCGATCTGTTTCATAGTAATCTCCATTCAACTTCTGTCACTGTATTCCCAAGTGACATAAGGTTATTAAATAATATACGATAGGTGCTGTAAAAATAATACTGTCAAAACGGTCTAATATCCCCCCATGTCCCGGGATCAAATGACCGTAATCCTTGATCTCATGATTGCGTTTGATGGCAGAGGCCGTCAGATCTCCAATCTGTGAAATCACAGAAGATGCAGCACCAATCACTGCAAACGCGATCCATACCCTCTGGAAATCCCACAATACAGCAGCATAGATAAACCCAATCAACGCAGCACCAATCACACCACCGACACAACCTTCGATGGTCTTATTGGGACTCAGCTTGGATGGCATCTTGTGTTTCCCGATCAGTTTTCCCACACAATACGCACAGGTATCTGATCCCCAGGCACCCACAAAGATCAGCCATACCAGGAATACCCCTTCCTCCAGCATGCGCACCTGAAAGACAAAGGACAGCATTGTGGTCACATAGAGCAGACCAAAGAGCACCATAATCACCTGCTCGGAACGAAAACGCGGGAACGCCACCACATAACATGCCATCACTAACATCATCGCACCAATCAGCACCGGCAAAAAATATTCATGTGCACCCGCCCGGAGCACCAAATCTAATAAAATGCTTGCAAGATACCCCACCACTGCCGGAACTGATTTCTCCATGTCCACCGTCCGGTATAATTCAAACAGACCGATCAATGAGATCACTGTAATCAGCCAAAACAATGGCTCTCCGCCAAGCACCAGAAAGGTAATCGCGATCGCCATCAACACGATACCACTTGCCAATCTTGTCCAAAACATAAAAATCCTCATTTCCGGGCAACTTCGCCGAGACCGATAACACAAATCGGTAATTTGTATCTGCCACCATAGCCAGTTGCCTCTCTTTATGTCATATTTACTGTCAAATCCTTATTTCACTCCACCAAAACGGCGGTCCCTGTCCTGATAATAGGCAACCGCCTTTTCTAATTCTGCCCGGTCAAAATCCGGCCAGAGCACATCGGTAAAATAAAACTCCGTATATGCCATCTGCCAAAGCAGATAATTAGACAAACGCTGTTCTCCACTGGTTCGTATCATCAAGTCCGGATCTGGTATCCCTCTGGTATCCAGATAGTCCGCTATGGTCTCCTCTGTGATTCCTGCCGGATCAAGTTTTCCCGCCTGAATATCGCATCCCATGTTTCGGATCGCCCGCGTCATCTCATCCCGGCTGCCATAATTTAATGCCACCTGAAAATGTAATCCTGTATTTTGTGCGGAACATTCTTCCAATGCACGAATCTGTTCCTGTAGATCCGCCTCTAATCTGGATATATCGCCAATCACCCGCACCTGCATATTATTCTTCTTGCTGGTCTTAATACAGTCCTTGAGATAACTGTATAGCAATTTCATCAGGGCATCCACTTCCTCCTGTGGTCTGGACCAGTTTTCTGTGGAAAAGGCATACATGGTCACATACTCGATCCCCATATTCCATGCTGCCGAACAAATCTTTTCTACGTTTTTACTTCCCGCAGCATGCCCCGCATTCCTAGGCAATAACCGTTTCTTAGCCCAGCGTCCGTTTCCATCCAAAATGATCGCCACATGGCGCGGCACCGGTTTCCTCTCCTCCGTCATCTTCCTCTCCTATCCACCGCCTTCCACTGGCGGCCTAAGCAGTAACATAACATACATTCACACAATACTGCATTCACTTCATTCCTGTGTAAAAAGCAGGGACAGACCAACCCAGCCCATCCCTGTCTTATGTGTTTCCTACGATTGATTTGGGTAGCAAAATCCATTTCTAGACGGTCATAATCTCTTTTGACTTGGTTTCCACCATCTGATCAATCTTCTTGATAAATTCATCGGTCAATTTCTGTATGTCAACTTCAGCAGACTTCTGCTCGTCTTCTGATATCTCATTTGCCTTTTGCTGTTTTTTCACTGCATCATTGGCATCACGACGGATATTGCGGATGGCAACCTTGGCATCTTCTCCCTTTTTCTTCACATCCTTCACCAATTCCTTACGGCGGTCTTCCGTCAACTCTGGAAATGTTAAGCGTATCGCCTTGCCATCATTATTCGGTGTCAGTCCCAGATCGGAGACCATGATCGCTTTCTCGATCTCTTTGATCATATTCGCCTCCCATGGCTGAATCACCAAAGTACGCGCCTCTGACACAGAAATATTAGCCACTGACTGCAAATTCGTCGGCTGACCATAATAGTCCACCGTAATTTTGTCCAATACGTGGGGATTCGCGCGGCCTGCACGAATCGTAGTGTACTCACCAGCCAGGTTATCAATGGATTTGTTCATTCTTTCCTTGTATTGATCTAATTCGATACTCATTTCATTTACCTCACTTCTATATTGATTCCTCGTATTTTGCATTCATGCTATTCGATCCTATCCAGAATCTCTCCCTGCCCCAGATATACCCTGCATCAAACTTTATGCCTGCACCAGCGTACCATGGGTCACACCCTTCGCCGTATTCACAATGCTGTCCGGCTCATTTAAACCAAATATCATCATCGGCATATGATTCTCCATACACAGCACAGCCGCCGCCAGATCAATGACACCCAACCGCTGGTTCACCACATCCTCAATCCCGATCGTATCAAATTTGCGGGCATCCGGATTCACAGCAGGATCGGAATCATATACACCATCAATGGATTTACCAGACAAAATCACATCTGCTTCAATCTCAATCGCCCGAAGCACGGTGGCAGTATCCGTGGAAAAATACGGATGACCGGTTCCCCCGGCAAAGAAGATCACTTCCCCCCGCTCCAGACCGGCAACCGCCTGATCCTTGGAAAACAATTCCGTAAACGCTCCACAGGTAAACGGTGTCATCACCCTGGTCTTTAATCCCACATAACGGAATATCTCCGATACGTAGACACAGTTCATCACCGTTGCCAGCATACCGATCTGATCTGCTTTCGTGCGGTCAATCGTCTCGCTGGTACGACCACGCCAGAAATTACCGCCACCCGTCACGATAGCCACCTGAATCCCATCCTCTACCAATGCTTTCACCTGCTCTGCTACTTCCATACAGGTCTGCTCATCAAAACCAGTCTTATTAGGACCAGCCAATGCTTCTCCGCTAAGCTTTAACAGTACTCTCTGATATTTCGCCATGATGCTCTCCTATTTCTCATCAAATATTTCATCAATATCCACATCGGAATAACTCAGAACACAACGTCCATCCATGATAGCACCCTCTTTGATCTGGATGGATTTTGCCTTGATGTCACCCTTGATCACTGCGCTTTCTTCTAAAATAACAGGACCATTCACATCTACACTACCCTTCACCGCACCTGCGATGGAAGCAGACACACCTGTCACATCACCGATCACCACAGTCTCATTGCTGATGGCAATATTGCCCTCACTATTGAGAGATCCTTCCAATCTAGGAGTATTTACCTCAATATCTGCTGCAATCACGCTACCCATCACAGCACCACCGAGAACTACCTTACCCTTAGCCTCGATATCACCATTGACAGTTCCGGCAACATCCAGATCTCCGTCAGAGCTGATACCACCATTAATCGTCGTGCCGCTGCTAATGATGGTAAGAGAACCATCTGACTGGCTCGTCTTCTTTGGCTCCGGTGTTTTCGCAGGCTTATCGTTATTTTTCTTATCTTTTTTATCTTCTTTTTTGAAAGATTTGGTATCCGACTTTTTAGCATCCACACCTGCTTTTTTCTCCGTCTCTTTTGCAACGGATGCCTTCGCGGATTCCTCAATATCTTCAATCTCACTTAACAATGCATCCAAATCTTCATCCAGACCATCGGAGTCTCCTTCCAACGCTTTCTCAAGCTCTGAATCCCCAGAACCATCGTCGGCAAAGATCTGACTCAAAAGATCCTTATCTACATTCGCATCATCCAACCCATCCATCAATTCATCTTTTACATCATCATCTTTAAAAATTCCCATGGTTTACCTCATTTCATCAAATTATTATTCCGTATTACCCGGTCGGTAATACATATCCCTACAGTATCGGTCGCGTGGTATACACACCCACACTATTTCTAATTATAACACTAAAACCCCGCTTCGTCTATAGTCCAAACTGGAATTTTGTGTTATGATGATTGCGGGTGTCAGACGCACCCATAGAAAAGTAGAAAGGATAGATACCAGTATGAAATTTGTCATTCAACGCGTTGATCAGGCTTCAGTCTCTGTGGACGACCAGGTCATCGGTGCCATTAATCAAGGCTATTTAATCCTTGTCGGGATCAGTGATAATGACACAAAAGAAATCGCAGACCGAATGCTTCAAAAAGCTCTCAATCTGCGATTATTCACGGACGAACACGGAAAGACCAACCTAAATTTAAGCCAGGTAGGCGGAGAACTGCTGATCGTCTCCCAATTTACACTGTATGCCAACTGCCGCAAAGGGAACCGCCCCTCTTTTACCGAAGCCGGCGGACCGGAACTTGCCAAAGAACTCTATGAGTACATTCTGGCACAGGCGGCAAAACAATGCGACTGTGTGGAATCCGGAGAATTTGGCGCACATATGTCCGTCTCCCTGACAAATAATGGACCTTTCACGATCCTACTGGACTCCGACCAGATATTATAGACCCTTGCGTTTCCGCATTTTTGATTTTATTTTTTTCTGTAAAAAGGCCATGCTGCTCATAGCAGCATGCGCAATATGCATATAAATCGCATCCGGAAAACGAGTTTTCCGAGTGCAATTTTATGCAATATTTCCACATCACAGTTTGTGATGTGGGTTTTTCACACTCGTTAATGCAAAATGCGAAAACGCAAGTATAGACCGGAATCTATGCCACTTCAATCTTGAACATATTGCTGCGGTGGATCGCCCCGATATCCTCTAATGTATTAATCATACGGTAGATCGTGGCGGTTCCGATGCCGGAGTCCAGCTGGGAGGCCTTATAATAGATCTCCTTGCAGCAGGAACAATTCTCCTCCAAAATAATGTCTAACAGAAGTTTTCTCTGTTTCGTAATACGCATCCCGCGTTCACGCAAACGCTTCAAAATCTCCTCCTTCTGTCTGTCAATTTCTGTAATTTTATATGTTTCAGCATCTAATTCATCTGCCTTATGTGATACGTTTTTGATCTGTTCTGTCATGTTTTCCTCCTTTTTTGCTATGTTTCCCAGATTCCTTTATGTTTTACATTAGTTAGTATACACTAACGACAGTTTGTTTGCAATAACTTTTTTCATTTTCTCAAAAACTCCCAACATAAAGTCTTTTATGGCATAGGAGGAATATCCGATTCGATGAAAAAGAGCCGCCCATCTAATATTAAGATAAGCGGCTCTGCAAGTCTGCATCTCTTTCACCAATGTGGTCACACAGCTTCCGTCAGCATCCAAGGTCTATCGCCTGTCCCACATCGTCAGTAAGAAACATCACTGGCGCCGATGATAATCTGGGCATCTGCGCCATCCGGCACCTTACCCACATGAATCTCTGCATCAGAGAAATAGTCTAAAAACTCTTCTCCCTGCCCTTCCTCTCTGACCACAATCCTGGTTTTCTCTAATTGTGGATCATAATTTCCGATTTCCACCTGATATCCCTGTTCTGTCAAAGTTTCTGACCATTTCGCAGCGACTCCGGTAGTATCTGTGGAATTAAGCACTACAATATTTTTTAATACTGGTTCGGAAAGACTGTCATTCGCATCCGTACCATCCGACACCTGGGTATTTCCATCGACATTACACTTTTCAAAGATCGCTTCTGTCTTCTCCAGATCAAAGATACGATTCTGCCCTTCCAGCGTCGTTGGCAATGCATAATACCGAATCTGATCCGGTTGCACCTGCGTGTATGCCTCCGCATAACTTTGCTTGTCTTTGGTGCTTAAGTTAGATTTCGTCTGATTGCATACCTCCTTGAGATAGTCACTCAACGCTTTTTTATCCGTATATGCCGCCATCTCTGCCAGATAGTCTGCTTTCAGAACCATGCCATCCACTTTGCCCTTACCGGTTTTCACTTTACCGGTCTCAAACCGCTTGGCAAAATCCTGACTTGCCACCACAGTATAGTAGGATATATCAATATCAAAATAATTTTCCAGGATGACAACGCCATAACCATAGACCTTTTCATCTGATTCAAAGTAATCATGTAATTGGGAGATTTTAATGGTCTGTGGTATCTCCGGACTGATCTTATAAAGCTTTTGGAACAACTCCGCAGAAAGCGTAATCTGTCCATTGACCGGAATGGTAATGTATGTCAGATCGTGACTATCCGAATCAAAAACCTCCAGCACGCAATAGGAAATCCTGCTCTTTTCCTCGTTCCAGACGTAAATCAGATTTTTTGCCACATCATCTCTTGTTGCTTCCGATGCTTTCCCCACCGAGGAGACATTTTTCTGCGCGTAATAATAACGGGTCCCGAAAAAACCTCCCACGCCACAAGCCAGCATACATATAATGACAAACAGCGCCTTCAAAAAACCAATAATAAATATCCGTAAAAACTTGTTTCCCATCACTGATCACCTGCGCTTTCCGCCAGTGCTTCCACCTTATTCTTTCCATCATAATCATATAAAAATTCCTGCAGCAGATTCTTATTCTCGGTCAGTTCAATATCCAACACTTTTCCGTCTGTAGCAGAAACTCCATCTGTATAGTGTCCATTCACCGGAATCTGACATTGATGGATCTCTGTCGTTCCCATCAGCACCACAGAAGTGGCATAATTCAAAATATCCTTATTGCTGATATCCGTGGTAATATTGGGCAGAACTGCATCAATAATCTTCTTCCATTTCGACATCGGCATTGTTTTCACCTTGGCAAAAATCCCATTCATCACCATACGTTGTCTCTCTGTACGTCCCTGATCGTTATTGGTCCCATTGATATTCGCCACTTTGCGGACACGGCAATATCCCAAGGCCTGAGCACCATTCATAGTATTCCAGCCAGCTTTTACATTGCGGTTCTTCTTGCCATTGATATAGTTTGTCGTGTTGAGATAACTAGCTTCCTGTTCCGTTAATTCCACCTCGACACCGCCAATCTCATTGACAATATCCTTAAATGCCTTGAAGTCCACCTCAACATACCCATCCAGCCGGACACCAAAATTCTTGGCTATGGTCTGATAAAGCAATTTCGGTCCACCATATGCATAAGATGAATTAAATTTATGTTTCCCATATCCCGGGATCTCCACATCCATATCACGCATCAATGAGGTTAATTTCAGGCATTTATGATTGGTATCAATCGTAGCGATCATCACAGTATCACTACGTCCATATTTCTCTGAACCCAATTCCGAACGGGAATCCGAGCCGATCAGTAAAATATTGGTAAATCCTACCTCATCGGTTACCTGGGCATCCCCCAAATCCACATCCGATAACCGTTCTCCCGATGCACGATTCATCAGATCCAGACTATCACTCATTTTTCCCACATAACATCCTGCCAATGTACTCAACAGCAATGCTATGACAAACATGATCTTTTTAAACATATCTATGTTATCCCCCTCTTAATGAATAAAAACCGCCTCCCGATAGGATGTCATATCATATATTTTCTGTGCATCCTCCACGGACAGATTGATACAACCATGGGAACCTTTGGTTTTGTATAGATCCTTGGTCCATCTTGACCAAGGCTGCCATGTAGCCGGATGGAAGCCTGTCCCTGTCCATGTAATACGCACCCAGTTCTTTACCGGGGTCTCATAATCGTCTCCTGTCAAAGTATACTCTGTCCTGTGTTCTTTAATATAATAAGCGCCGGTAGGGGTCATTCTTCCCTCCACTGGTCTTCCCGTGATACATCTACAGGAAAATTTCACTTTGCCCTTGCGGAACACATAAACCATCTGATCTTTTATGGATATCTCGATATAATTCTGGGTATCCCAATCTACTGCAAAATCCTCATAATCTTTTTGAAATGCGGTATTGGCATATTTTACCTCTTTGCGAATCGTCAATGCCTCTTTGTTTTCCTCTGTAGGATTTTCCAGATATGCATTGGTCACACTGGTATCTATTTCCTTTTTGACTGCCTTTTTCGCTTGCTTTAATGTCTCCTCATAATCCAGCTGCCAGCCATAATCACCGCCTTTGATCTTGACCTTCTTGCCGGTATGGGAAGTAATCATGCGATCCTTGCCCACCGTCTTATACTTCAGACAAAACGCTTCTACCCATTCCTGGATTGCATTATTATCATATTTCATTTCTCCATTTTTATACTGTAGCCATTCGGATAATTCCACCGGTGTGATTTGCTCCGTCACACCTTCTCCCATATCCCATACAATATAACGAAGTGCAGCGTGATTATAAGCATCTAACTCCTTTTGCAAATCCTCGTCATCCGAAAAGACAGCCGGAGCCTTATAGATATCCGGATAGGTTTCTTCCTCCGTCAGATCCATCTCTTCCCTTGCCTGATGTAACACATCCTCGATGGATGCCACCAGATTCTTTACAATAATCTTATTTCCCAATACTTCTTCCACCAAGGTATATTTCTGCTCTGTCTTTGAAAACTCCACATGCGCAGACACCGGTTTGGTAATGGTATACGTACTATCTCCCTGAATCAACGCAGAATTTTTCACCAATTTGGTCAACTGTTCCACATCATAGGATACATCATACTCCACCGCCTTATATTGACTCTCTTTGGGAAAAATTTGTAATTTTTCATGTTGTTCTTCAAATTTTTTGTCAAAATCAGAACCAATATTAAATTGATAATCAATCTCTTCTCCGCCAATCGTAAGCGTCCCCTGATCTCGCCCGGAAATATGCAAAGAGTAATCCTGATGCATGGAAATCATCGTTTTCTTTGATTCTTCCAAGGTTTGACCGGATACATCCACTCCATTCACTGTGGTTCCCTGGTACCAGCGGTTTCCATAATATAGCTTCAGATAAAGCAAATAACCCGCCAGTGCCAATATAAATACTACCAATACCCCCGCTATGATACGTAATTTCCAGTCACTTCTGCTGTTTTTCTCTACTCGTGTCTTGTTTTTCTTCATAGTATCTCAATGTACCCCTTTTCTCTGTATGTTCTCAAACTCCATTTATTATAATCCACTTTTCATCAGAAATCTATGTTTATTTTTTTCCTAATGACAAGAAAATAAAAGCATAATATGCAGCCCTACCATTATCAAGCAAAAAAACAGATGAATGGCGGCTGCATATAAGCCCAGAATATTATTTTTGTTCGATTACACCCTTTCCGGTCACTCTCACTCTTTGCCTTCGTAGGTATTTTACCACCTTTGAAGGTTTCACACAATACACTTCTTCTTTGACTTTCCGTTTAACAGACATATACGTACATTACGACAAAGTGGCAAAAACTACCACCCATGACAAACAGATGAAAGATTTCATGATTTCCAAAGTTTTCTGACAAATTATGGAATATCGGTAATTTCAGGGCATAAATCACACCACCGATTGTGTAAATAATGCCACCGAACAACAACCACAGGAAACCCTGGATCGGCAACGCATGTAACAAGGGAACGAATGCGAATACACAAGTCCATCCCATGGCAATATATATAATGGAAGATAACCATTTCGGACAATAAACCCACATGGCTTTTAACAGGATTCCAGCCAGTGCCATGGTCCAGATCAGAAAGAATAATGGAATGCCCACACTTTTGCGTAAAGAGATGAGGCATATCGGCGTATAACTGCCAGCGATCAATACGGAAATCATCATGTGGTCAAATTTTTTCAGACGACGGTTTACCGTCTCTGAAATATCGAAACTGTGATACATGGTGCTCGCCAGGTATAATAACATCATACTCATCACATATACCAGCACAGAAAACTGGCGTATCGGCTCCTGCACTTCTGCTGCC
>JAUNIU010000222.1 GCA_030523265.1 Eubacteriales bacterium
GGATGTGTATCGGTCTGCTATCTGGGCGAACCCTATGAGGTACATACCATTGACATGAAAGGTGGTATTCTTGAGCATTACAAAAAAGGACAAAAATTACCAGACGGTATGGAAAAAGCCAGAGGTATTGCCCTTCGTGGTGGTTACGCATTTGTAGAAGTATATATAGACTGTTGTCGGGCGGTAAGTGGAAATGGTACCGTTTCCGTAATTCCCAATTAAAACATATCATTGCCTGGGAGGACTGGTTATGGATATAAATGAAATGAATCAGCTAACAATAGAGACGGCGCTAAATGCAGCGTTAGATAGTGTAGATGACGGGATACAAATTTCCCGAATACAATATGAGAATATTAATAATGATTATTTTGCAGAGGCAAAAAAGAGGTTAGAGATTTTTCTATTTCGTTTGTATGAATGTAAATATCTGCTTGTAGATAAGATAAAAGATTTTGATCGCAAGCGTTATTTATTGGAGGATAGTTATTATCAAAAAACATGGATAAAGTTAAGGTCACGGATGGATCTAAAGACAGGGCAAAAAGCTTATGAAAAAGGTGTTACCTGTGTGAGAGAAAAGAATTATGCAAAAGCAGGTGAATTTTTTCGGATAGCAGCCATGGCAGGGGATTCGGATGGTCAGTTCAATTATGGTGTTACAGTAAGTAATGGGGAAGGTTGCGAAATAGATGAATTAGAAGGCGCGTTTTGGTATTGGGAAGCCGCGAAACATGGTAATTCCAAGGCGATGATGAATCTTGCGATTGCCTATCGCAATGGGAGCGGAGTGAAGGCAGATGGGGTGCAGATGCTTTGGTGGTATGCTTGTTCTGCAGGAATGCTGGATAATCCAGTGGCAGTATATAATTTAGGGTTGTGTTTGAAGCATGAGGAAGTGTTGGCAGGAAAAGAAATCATAGGAAGACGGCTTATAGATGCTTCGAATGCGATGTTGGATGAAAGGGAAAAGCAATTCGTCACCCAAATAGCAAAACAGGTAAAAGAAATATTGGAAGAATATGTTTATAATATAGAGTGACTTAGCCTACACCGAAAATCAGTAACAAAGCCGACAGGGTGTCATAGGATACATTCTCGTATCCTATGACACCCTGTCGGCTTATAATATCTTAAAGTCTTTCCGGATTATCCAATAAGAAAATGTACTCTGCCACAGAGCGGTCAAATCCCTCAATATGGCGGTAGAACCATTCAATGACTTTTTTATTTAGTTGTGCCACAAAGGCATCTGACGGGCCTTCTTCCTCCTCCAGCATATCGGTGAGATCAGCCACAGTGTTGTTCAAAATCTCGTGTTGCTTCTTATGGTCTTCTAAACCAGGATATCCAGTTTCTTCCTGAAGCTTTTCTTCCGCCTGGAAATGATAATGGATATAATCTGTTAAGAAATTCAATGTTTTTACAGCAACTGCTTTATCCCGGCTGGTCTCGATGGCCTGTAGCAGCTGGTTAATTTTATCAATCAGCTCTCTGTGCTGATTGTCTATGGTTGTATTGCCTGTAATTAGGTTGTCTGTAAATTCTGCCCTCATGCTGATTCCTCCTATTTCCGTTATAATTCCTAAAATTAAAAGTACAAAAACTCAAAAATATTATACAACTACAGGCGCAATAAGGCAAGAACTCAAGCTCGAGTTTTGTTCCCATTGTGTATAAATCGATAAAAAACACATAAAATATCAGAAGAAGAATATATCTTGAGGCGACGTGGATTTTATGGATAAAAAGATTTTATTTTACTGTGTGACAGGTTGCATTTTTGTCAGCATATTAGGCAGCCTGTCGCATTTTTTTTACGAATGGTCGGGCGAAAATATGCTGGTGGCGTTTGTGTGCCCCGTCAATGAATCGACATGGGAACATATGAAACTGCTGTATTTCCCTACGATTTTATATAGCGTTTATTTTGCATATCAATGCAGGGAGTACGGCAATGTTACCGCCGCTATGCTTCTTGGAAATATTATGGGGGTCTTTGCTATTCCCGTATTATTTTATACGTATTCCGGAATATATGGAAGAAACGTATCATGGATTGATATCGCAATTTTTTTTGTTAGTGTGGTACTTGTGTTTTCTCTGGCTTATCATTGGATTGTGAACCCGCATGAGCAAAAAGCTCAAAACTGCCGCGGGATACGCTACTGGCGGGTGGAAAAGTATCAGTCATTATGGATTATGATCAGTATATTGCTGGCAGTCAGCTTTTTCATCTTCACATTTTATCCGCCGTCCTGGGGATTGTTTCAGATACCGGATTGAGATTGCAGATCACTTATGCCGGCAAACATAGGTGTTTCGGTAAAATAAAATGGACAGATTCCGTAAAGCGTGGTATATTGAAAGATAGAGAGTTAACACTTGATAAAGGAGAAAACGGATGAAATGTTCAAAATGTAATGCAGAATTACAGCCTACGGACGAATTAAGATGGGAATGTAATTCTTGTCATCAGATGTGCCGGGCAAATTTGCCAATGTTAGAGCAGATTCAGGCACAACGTGATCATGGATATACGGCAGCGATGGTAAACTGTCCGTTTTGTGGGATAGTATTAGATGACGGTAATGAAACCATTCATTGGAACTGTGCCTCCTGTGGGGAACAGACCACAGGTACGATCAAGAATTATCTGAAACCAGAGCTATTAGAAGAAGTGGCGGCACCGATTGCTGAGGAATCTTCCGATCAATCGGAATTTGCATGGATTGATGCGGATGGAGAAGAGATGGAAGCACCTCCGGCGGAAAAACCATCTCCTTCTAAGGGATTTTTTGCGGATGAAGAAGCGAAAAATGAATTTTTGGCAGAGACGACCAGTCAGGCTTTAGGGGAAGAGATTCCAGATAGTATTTTTGAAGATGCTTTTCCGATACACAAAAAGAGTGAGGAGAAACCAGCGGAGGTTCCGGCGGAGAATGCCACGGGAATACCAGAGAATGGTGCGGCCGACGCAATTAGTGGAAGTCCGTTCGTGGAACCGCCGACGAGTACACCAACAGCGCCATCAGCGAGTCAGTCAGCGGAGGCGCCGACGAGCAGTGTGACCGATACCATCAGCGGAAGTCCGTTTGTGGAACCACCGACGAGTACACCAACAGCGCCGCCAGCGAGCCAGCCAGTGGAGGCGCCGACGAGCAGTGTGACCGATACCATCAGTGGAAGTCCGTTCGTGGAACCACCGACGAGTACACCAACAGCGCCGCCAGCGAGCCAGCCAGCAGAGACTCCTGCAAGTACCGCTTCAGAGCCATCCGTGAATCAACCAGCGGGTGCATCCGTTACCACTGCGGATACGTCAGCACAGCCACCTCAGACTTCCGGTTATAGTTATACCGAACCGCCGGTTAAACAGCGTTGGCCAAAGATTCTTACGGGTATTCTGGGAGTAATGATTGCTGCAGCGGTTATCGTAGGCGTATTCTTTACGGTAAGTTATCTGATTGCGCCTACCAGACAGTTCCGCAATGCGGTCAAGGTAGCAGATTATACCAAGGCTATGGAGATCTATGATAATAAGATCAAAGGTGATGTTGATGATGAGCGGATCGCCCAGATTGCTGTGGAACATTATCTTCATGAGGCATTCAAGGCACTGAAGGATGGCACAGGGGATGAAGCTGCTTATGAGAAAATTCTGGATTTCGCACAAAATGAAATGCGGATCAAAACCACGGATTATGAATTAGCTGCGGAGACAACCGCCACCCCGGCACCGTCCGAATCGCCGGCACCAGTGGGCGAAGCGGAAGCGACTGCATCTCCGGAGACTGTGGCAGAAATGACGGCGACACCGGAAGCAACCGCCGAATCCACGCCAGAGGTTACAGAGGAGCCGGCAGCAGTCACGACTGAACCTGTGGCAGAGCCGACAGAAGC
>JAUNIU010000223.1 GCA_030523265.1 Eubacteriales bacterium
TAGTACATAGATGTGGCAGAAACATATTTAGAAGCACCTGTCTCCTCGTTGACTACGATCACATCATTGGAAGATACCTGATCTGTAATATTGTGTTTTGAAGCAAATGCCGGATTTACCACCGGATCTACCTTATTAAGAGATACTTTTTTGGAACTTTTGGCATATTGGTCCAAAACATTCTCAATATACTCCTCTTCGCTTCCTGCACTGACCATATAGTTTAATGTGATTTTTTTATCATTATCCTTTAATACTTCCTTGGTATCTTTGGATAATGTAAACAAACTTCCCATACTCAGATCTGTAGACAGATCCAGTTTTGCAAATACCAGATTGATCACTACGACAATGGCAATCACCAAAACCGTGATAAACGTACTATACGCACCAGACTGAAACTGGTGTGACGTAAAGGATTTACGAATCTGCCGTGATCTTTCATCTCCTGTCTGGGTCTTTAATTCTTTTATCTCTTTCTTCTCTTCGCTCATGACTCGCAGCCTCCCTTCTTAGTTAAATCTCTTCTTTTTGATGACCTGAATCGTCAGGAATACAAAGATAAATATAACACTCAGATAATATACGATTGCATCATATTTTAAGATTCCCAATTCAAAGTCTGTATATCGGCTGGATACAACAAATACATCTGCAACCTTTGTCAGGAGATTCTCATAAAGGGAGGATTTTACAAAATATATCACCCAGATCAAAATTTCACCAGCCGCCGCCAGGATACCAGTCACAATCACATTTTTCAACATATTATATACTGCGACACAGACCGCGATCCAGACCACTGCCAGAATCACTGCCTGGGATAAGGAATCACTCGGCAGCATTGTGGCAATACTGCTTAACATATTACTCAAAAGCAACACGATAAAAGATACCACTGCGGCAATCACCTGGCTCTCCGTCAAAGAAGAAATAAACAGACCGATGGCAATATTAGCGGCACCTAACAGATAAAATCCAATAATACTGCTGTATGCCAACGACAACCGCACCTCATCTCCATAGGAATGAATCAATAACGGATACAGTGATATCACAAGGATACCAATGGTAAACAGCGCCATCACTGCCAGATATTTTCCAAGAATCACTTTAGACAGAGAGATGGGAGAAGTATATAACAACTGATCCGTCTTCTGCTTATTCTCCTCTGCAACGATACGCATGGTCAAAATTGGTATCAAAATCACATAGATAAAGGTCAGATTCCCTAACGTCGCTTCAAAATTACCAATGCCCTGACTCAAATTACCAGCCCAGGTATATAGTCCGATGATGGCCAGAAAGAATGCCAAAAATACAAAGCCCACCATCGAATAAAAATACTGTCTTAATTCTTTTTTAATAATGGCCAACATTTCTATTTTTCCTCCTTCTCTGTCACATCTTCGGAAACAGACTGTCCGGCATCTGCTTCTGCATCAGACACCTCTGTCTCGTGGACCTCTGCGTCTATCTCATCTGCATCCGTCTCCTGCACTTCTTCCTTCCCCTTCTGGGCGTCTTCTTTTTTCTTTTTATTCTTTTTCCCGCCGTATTGTCTCGAACCACTGCCTGTCAATGCCAGGAATGCATCTTCCAGAGAGGCGGCAAGCGGATGAATCTCATAGATTGGACAATCTGCCTTCACCAAAGCATAAAATACATCTTCTCTGATATCTTTCCCTTCCATGGCATACAATGTCATGCCAATGGTATCTTCCTCATTTTTCTCATCATATTTTACATTCTTGATACCACTTACGGTACGCAATGCATTTTTAATAGCATCCCGGGCACCCTTTGCCACCAGATGGATCCCGTTTTTCTCCACCATCTGTTTGATGAGATTTTCAGGAGTATCGCTTGCGATCATCTTTCCTTCATTGATAATGATAATCTCATCGCAGACAGCACTGATTTCCTGCATAATATGGGAGCTCAGCAGGATCGTATGTTTTTGGCTTAATTCCCGGATCAGATCACGCATCTCAATGATCTGTTTTGGATCCAACCCAACCGTTGGCTCATCCAGAATCAGGATGTCCGGATCGCCCATCATCGCTGCTGCTAATCCAACTCTTTGCTTATATCCCTTGGACAAATTACGAATCAGACGTTCTGACACATCCAGAATCCCCGTCTTGCTCATAATATGATGCACCTGCTTTGCGCGATCCCCCCTGGAAACCTTCTTTAACTCCGCAATAAACTGTAAATATTCCCGCACTCTCAGATCCGGATACAGCGGCGGGATCTCCGGAAGATAACCGATATTTTTCTTCGCCTTTTCCGGATCCTCATTCATATCCACTCCATCCACCAAAACAGTTCCTTCCGTCGGCGCGATATAACCGGTAATCATGTTCATCGTTGTGGATTTTCCCGCACCGTTTGGTCCTAAAAATCCTACGATCTTACCGCTTTCCACCGTGAAGGATAAATCATCGACGGCGGCATGATTGCCGTACTTCTTCACCAGATGTTTTACTTCAATCACTTTCTTTTCCTCCTACATATTTCTGTCTATCCCAAGGATAAACCAAAATGTTACACTAGATACTACTATAACACTAGTTTGTGTTCAAAAAGTGTACACGGGAATATAAGGAAAATGCAATCAAAATTAGAGCGTGCATTTCCGTTTTTTGGTGTTAAAAGGACCTGCTGCTATAAGCAGCAGGATCAATATGCACATAAATTGCACTTGGAAAACAAGTTTTCCAAGTGCAATTTTGTGCAATATTCACACATCACAAATTGTGATGTGTGCTTTTAACATTGGTTAAATCAAAAGATAGAAACGCAACAAATCTCAATCATGAATCCTCCCCTTATCCCATACCGCAAAAAAGGTCCCCGCTAATCACGGGAACCTCTGCTGCTTCATTTTCTGATAGATATTATACATGCTCCGGTTCTGGATATTCCTCACCAAATGTATCCACGGTCACTTCCAACATCACCTGTGGCTCGACCGGACGGTCACTCATATCGGTAGCAGTCGTAGCGATGGCATCCACCACTTCCTGTCCCTCCGTAACCTTTCCAAATGCCGCATATGCACCATCCAAATGCGGAGAATCCTTGTGCATAATAAAGAACTGAGAACCTGCAGAGTCTGGCATCATGGAACGCGCCATAGATAATACCCCTGCCGTGTGTTTCAGATTGTTTTCAAAACCATTCTGTGCGAACTCACCTTTGATGCTGTATCCCGGACCGCCAGTACCAATCCCGTCCGGATCTCCTCCCTGGATCATGAACCCATTGATCACACGGTGAAAAATAAGACCATTATAAAATCCCTTCTGAATCAAAGAGATAAAGTTATTCACGGATTGTGGTGCGATCTGTGGATACAACTCCAATGTAATCGTACCTGCTGTCGTCTTCATCGTAACTACTGGATTTTGTGCCATTATATGATTCCTCTCTTTCTTAAAAGTAAAAGAGGCAATGTATGACTATGCATTGCCCCTGATTATGTACCGGTTCATCACTAACCAATTACTTTCTTTACCGCTTCTAATACACGATCTGCCTGGAATGGCTTTACAATAAAGTCCTTTGCCCCATTCTGGATCGCCTCGATAACCATTGCCTGCTGTCCCATCGCAGAACACATGATGACATTTGCTCCACCATCTACTTCTTTGATCTTCTTTAACGCCTGTATACCATCCATCTCAGGCATTGTGATATCTAATGTTACCAAATCTGGTTTTAATTCCGCATATTTCTGTACAGCAACGACACCATTTTCAGCTTCCCCTACTACGTTATAACCGCCTTTTGTCAAGATATCTTTCACCATCATTCTCATGAAAGCAGCATCATCAACGATTAAAATATTATTTCCCATGGTCATTCTCCCTTACAAATATAGTATCTATTCTAT
>JAUNIU010000224.1 GCA_030523265.1 Eubacteriales bacterium
TATCGCGTGTTATTATCCCCGGAATCCAGCCGTAAGATTTATGAACTTGGGATCGAATCCATCCCAAGTGAGTCGGAATGCTATCCGGCAAAACTGGCACACGGACACATCTCCTGGCTGATTCGTCAGGGACTAAAATATATTTTCTATCCTTGTGTACCATACGAACGATGCGAGGTGGAGAACGCCGGCAACCATTATAACTGCCCGATCGTCACTTCCTATGGAGAAAACATCAAGAATAATGTGGAAGAATTAAGCGATGAAAGCATCACGTATCAAAACCCATTTCTTTCCTTTGAAAGCGAAGAGATCCTGACAAAACGTCTGTGTGAATATTTCAAAGAAGAAAACGGAATTTCCGAAGCGGAGGTCCGTCATGCCGCTTCTGCAGGCTGGAAGGAGATGCAGGCAGTCCGCGACGAGATGAGCCAGAAGGGACGCGAGGTCCTGCAATATATGGAAGAAAACCACTGTCATGGTATTGTCCTGGCTGGTCGTCCATATCATACCGATCCTGAGATCAACCATGGTATTCCAGAACTGATCACATCCTTTGGCGTGGCAGTACTGACGGAAGATAGCGTATCCGAAATGGGTCATGTAGACCGTCCAACCATCGTTATGGATCAGTGGATGTACCACTCCCGTCTGTATAAAGCAGCGTCTTTTGTGGCAGGCAGAGAGGATCTGGATCTGATACAGCTCAACTCTTTTGGCTGCGGACTGGACGCCGTTACCACAGATCAGGTGAGCGATATCCTGACATTGCAAAATAAGATTTATACGGTATTAAAAATTGATGAGGTCAACAACCTGGGGGCTGCCCGTATCCGTATCCGCTCCCTGCTGGCAGCTGTGCGGGAGCGAGACCGCAAGAAAATCAAACCGGTACAACACGATACCGCCCATCATCGCGTGATATTTACCGAAGAGATGCGCAAGAACTATACTGTATTAGTACCACAGATGTCACCGATCCACTTTGACATTCTGGAGCCGGCACTGGCTTCCTGTGGTTATAATCTGGAAATATTACCTAGCACACCGGAATGTGTGGATTATGGACTGAAATATGTCAATAACGATGCCTGCTATCCATCCCTGCTTGTGGTGGGTCAGTTCATGCAGGCACTGCTCTCTGGGAAATACGATCTGGATAAGGTGGCACTAATCATTACCCAGACCGGAGGCGGCTGTCGTGCCACAAACTATATCGGATTTATCCGTCGTGCACTGGAAAAGGCAGGTATGGCACAGATCCCGGTAATCTCCATGAGTGCCGGCATCGAAAAGAATCCGGGTCTCAAGATCAATCTTAAGATGGCTAACCGTGCCATTCAGGCATTGATCTATGGCGATGTCTTTATGCGCGTATTGTATCGGACACGGCCATACGAAGCAGTCCCTGGTTCTGCCAATGCATTGCACGAAAAATGGCTAAAGATCGTACAGAAATCCGTACAAAACGCCAATCACCGCGAATTTAAGAAAAATGTCCGTGGCATTGTAGAAGATTTCGACAAATTGCCGCTGAAGGATATCCAGAAACCCCGCGTTGGAATCGTGGGAGAAATCCTGGTAAAATTCCTGCCATTAGCCAACAACTATCTGGTAGAACTACTGGAAGCTGAGGGCGCAGAGGCGGTATGCCCGGATCTGATCGATTTCTTTATGTACAGTTTATACAATGCCAACTTTAAGGCAGATTATCTGGGCAAGAAACAATCCAGTGCCCGGATTAACAATATGCTGATCAAACTCATTGACTGGTATCGCAAGCCTGCCAGAGACGCACTGATCGCCAGCACTCGCTTTGAACCTATGGTTCCGGTACAAACTCTGGCAGAATATGCCGCACCGATTGTCTCCTGCGGTAACCAGACCGGAGAAGGCTGGTTCCTGACCGGAGAGATGATCGAATTGATCCACTCCGGCGTGCCAAACATCGTATGTACACAGCCATTTGGATGTCTGCCAAACCACGTAGTCGGGAAGGGTGTCATCAAAGAACTGCGTCACCAGTTCCCGGATTCCAACATTGTGGCCGTGGATTATGATCCGGGTGCCAGCGAAGTAAACCAGTTAAACCGTATCAAACTGATGCTGTCCACCGCCTCAAAAAATTTAGCAAAAGCAAACAATTCATAAAAAGTTCAATAGACGATAAAAAGGGGCTGTAAATTAAGTACCATAAACGAAAAATCGCTGAGGTCGTAAGACTTCAGCGATTTTTTGGTATCATTAATTTATGCTACTCGTTTTTAAGTTCTGATCGTATTATTTTATCGTTTATACTCATTTCCCGATCGCGATACTAATCTTTGAAATAATCTGCATTGAATGTTGTCTGCTTTTGTGCTGGCTCCTGTGTATTTTGCGAAGCAGCCGTGTCCGGATGCCATGGTGTCTCTCCCGGTTGGATGCCCATATTTTCCCGCTGCTGTGCCTCCGATACCTGTGGTGCACTGTCCGTGGATGCAACCGGTACTTTTGCCGATACATTCGTCCCGGATGTCATCGTCTCTCCCGGTGCGGAATCTGCCATATTCTGCCCCGGCTTCGCGAACACCATCGGTACAGGCTGCTCTACAATTTTCCCTTCCCTCTTTAATGCCCAGATCAGATAAGCAATTCCGGCCGCCAATACCAGTGTTACAGCTAATCCTCCCTCCATGCCAAAGGCACCGCCATGGATGATCGACATCCCCTCTCTGCTGGTGCTGGCAAAGACAGACTTTTGCAGACTATTTCCGCTAACCTGAATACCGTACAAGTTCCCCTGGGCAAAATTCCACAGACTATGGAACGCTCCGACGATCCAGATATTTTCATACTTCACCAGCATCAAAGCGGCAAATACCCCGAACAGGAAAAGATTAATCATAGCTAAAAATGTCAGATTGGAATTCATACCATGCAATAGTGCAAAAAATACGGCACTGATAACGATGGAATACGAAACCGAATACCGTCTGGTCAGGGACACAAACAGATATCCCCTGCACAACACTTCCTCTGCCATCCCCTGTACCATATACCCAATCAGATAACCGATGATATATATTGGCAGAATATTTTCCGTCAAGCCATCAAAATGAATGCTGCCAGTCAACAGACAGAGCAGGTATGCCACAGAGAAAAATACCACTCCGGCAATCGCACCGATAATATACTGGCTGATCAGCTTCTTTTTGCGAAATCCCATCGTATCAGGTGTTCTCTTTTCCAACAAACGACAATACAACAGGATCACTACAATCATCAAAATCTCCGACATCAGGACCACGATCATCAGCCAATCCGGCACCTGCAAAGCAATTTCCATCGCCTTGCTAAACGATGCCATATCCCCTTTGAGCAATAACTGCATATACGTTTCATCGGACATCAGATACAAAGTCATCAAAGGCACTTGTATAATTCCCATCACAAAAGAACTGACAATAAAAACCAAAAAAGCAATCAATATCTCTAAAATTGCCATATGCCCACGCTTTCCCATGGCAGCCTTTTGCATAAAGGCTGGTCGTTTCAAATCTCTCATGCATATCCCCCCGTCTGGTTGATGTATAGTTACATTATCTTACTATTGTATTGCGAAATGCAAATTATTGCAAGTATCGATACATTTGCACTTCCCCATCACATTTTGCATTTATCCATTTTACAAGGGATAACTCGTGGTTATCCCCGAAACCGTTTGTTTTGCCGATTATGTCTGCCCTGGATGTGTCATTCAGAATATGAGTGCAAGGAAATCCGGCTGGAATTGCAGATTCCTTGCCAGACAACTAGGCTTGATAGAAGGTCTCAGCTTTACAGCGTTTCGATCAGATGCGCCTCGGAGGTTTGTCTGAAGCAGCATGCGACAGGTTCCGCTGTTTCCCT
>JAUNIU010000225.1 GCA_030523265.1 Eubacteriales bacterium
TTCGTTTGTGGACACTCAAAGAGAGTTTTATCAAATCGACCGGAATGGGAATGCACCTTCCAATGCGCGCATTTTGCATCTGTTTTGGTGACGGTGGAATTTCTGTAAAGCAGGAGTTAAATTCATATACTTATTATTTTCAGGAATATAATATATGGCAGAATTATAAGTGTTCTGTTTGCGGGTTGGATGCGGAGATAGGAGAGAAAAGCGCAGTCCCGTTGGTACAGTTGGATTTATTGGATAATTAGCGTTGGAGGTAGAAATGGTTTATGAAAAATAAAGTGGTCAAGGTAATCGGAGTTGTCACTGCGGCAATCAGTATTTTTATGGCGTTTGGCTGGTCCTTTTTTGAAATGATGGTTCGCTGCAAAAAGAAAAAGCATCTCAAGAAAAAGAAATGGTTTCAATTATCCCACACGAAGGTGAATCATCCAAGATATAAATTTGAAAAGGAATATGAGGAAGGCAAAGAATGGTGCAGAAAACAAAACATGCAGGACTGTTATATTAACAGCATAGATGGATTGGAGCTGCACGCATATTATTTACCCGCCGAGAATGCGAAGCGATATGTGCTTCTCAGTCATGGCTACAAGGGGAGTGGATTTGGAGATTTTGCCTATATAGCCAGATTCCTTCATGAGCATCAGTGTAATTTGCTTTTTATTGACCAGAGATGCTGCGGTGCCAGTGAAGGGGAATACATTACTTTTGGGGCAAAGGAACAGTATGATGTGCAGAGATGGTCGTATTATATTGCACAGAGAAATAAGGAGAGACTTCCGGTTTATCTATACGGAGAGTCCATGGGGGCAGCTGCGGTGCTTATGGCATCTGGGCACAAATTGCCTCAGGAAGTAAGAGGTCTGATTGCAGATTGCGGATTTCGTTCTATGAAGGGACAGCTTCAGGATATTGCAGCAAATTGGTTCCATATCAATCATGTGGAATTATTGTTATTCAGAGTGAATCTATTTTGTGCATTTCTGGGTGGTTTTCGCATGAAAGAAGCAGACACCACGCGAGCTATGCGGACAAATAAAAGACCGGTATTATTTTTTCATGGTTCCAAAGATACTTATGTGGATCCGAGAAATTCCAGATATAACTATTCTTTGTGTCAGGCGCCGAAGGAATTTGTCATGATACCGGGGGCAAGGCATCTGTGCAGTGCGTATGAAGAACCGGAACTGTACCGGGATAAAATTACTAAATTTTTTGCAAAATATGATTGATTTTTCGTTTATCGCCAGCTTTGGAAGCTGGCGTTTTTTGGCATTATTTTACAGTTTATGGATATGTCTTGGTCAATTTCGGGTAAAATGTTTGTTAAATCGCGAAAGGGGTAGTAATCAAAAGTCAAATGTGTTAATTTCACAAAAGAAGAAACGCAGGTAGGAAGGGAAATAGGAGGCTATACATGAAAGAATATTATCCTTTAACAGCAGCACAGAAAATGCATCACAACTGGATTCGGCAATATGGGACACAGCAGGTGTCAGGTGTCAGTGTTGTGGCATCTCTGAAGTCCGCTTTGGATTTTGGTTTGTTAAAAAAATGTATTCAGTTAGAGTTTGAACGCTATGGCTGCATGAGGGTTCGATTTACAAAGCCGGACGCCAAAGGAGAGGTAAAGCAGTATATTACGGAGAAAGAGACCAGAGATATTCCGGTTAAGGATCTGTCGGACATGACTTTGGCAGAGGCAGATCATCTGATGCAGCAATGGGCATATGAGACCTTTGATGGAGATGATATCCCATTGTGTGATGTGACGATGTTAAAACTTCCAGAGGGTTATCATGGATTTTTCATTCATATGGATCACAGACTGATCGATTCCTGTGGTTTGGTGGTCATGATTAATGACTTGATGCAGCTCTATACGCATTACAGATTTGGGTCTGAATATCCACAGGATCTGGCAGATTATGAGGAAGTTCTGGCAAAGGATCTGAAAAGAGCGAATAATGAGAAACGGTTTGCTAAGGACAAAAAGTTTTGGGCAGATCAACTGGATGCTTTGGGAGAGCCGCTTTACTCCGATATTCAGGGACCTTCCGTGTTGGAAGAGGCGAGAAAGCGTCATGGGAATAAAACCTTGCGGGCAGCGGATATCGAGAGAGAAAACTTGTTTGTGGAAGTAAAGGATTACTATCTGGAACCGGAGCCGACGAAGAATTTGCTTGATTTTTGTATGAATCATCAGCTCTCCATGACAAATCTTTTACTGCTGGGAATCCGAACTTACTTGTCGAAGGTAAATGATGGTCAGGAAGATATTACCATTCAGAACTTTATCTCCAGACGTTCCACACATGATGAGTGGACATCCGGTGGAAGCCGGACGATTATGTTCCCTTGCAGGACCGTGATTTCTGCAGAAACAGAATTTATGGCGGCGGCTTATGAGATTCAGAATGTTCAAAATAGAATTTATATGCATAGTAACTATGATCCCGCGCTGATCGAGGAAGAGATGAGAAGGCGGTATCATACACCGGAAAATACAACTTATGAGAGTTGTTACCTGACTTATCAGCCGATGCCGGTCAAGATGGATAATCATCATCTGGTGGATATAGAGCAGCATGCAAAATGGTTTGCAAACGGTGCCGCTACCAAGAAGATGTATTTGACCGTATCGCATACGGAACATGGCGGAATGAATTTCTCGTACCATTATCAGACGGCTCATTTAGAGGAGCATGATATGGAACTTTTATATTATTATATGATGCGCATTCTCTTTAAGGGAATTGCAGAGCCGGATATGAGTATTGGAGAAATTATGAGACAGGTGTAAGAGAGGAAACTTTAATCAATGGTTGGTGCCGTGAAAGCGGCATGACGAGCAGTGTAAGAAATGTTAGGAGGAAAAAGATGACACAGGAAATGCAGTTTAAGAAGATTGTAGCGCAATATTGTGAAGTAAAGCCGGAGGAGTTGACAAATGACTTAAGATTTCGAGAAGATCTGGGGTATAGTTCTCTTAGCTTTATGACATTTTTGGGAGAACTGGAAGATACCTTTGATATAGAGCTGGAAGAGGAGGATGCATTACAGGTTCTGACCATTGGAGAGGCACTGGAATTGTTGGAGAGATTACAACAGGAAGCCTAAGATTCGTTTGTGCCTTGTGTTGTGGCACAAACTGTATATGCAAAAAGTCAAGACGAATAAAATTCGTCTCATAGAAAAGAGGATAAATATGGGAAAATTAATTCGGGATATTTTAGAAGAGAGCGTAACTAAATTTGCAGATATTAAGGCTGTAAAATGGCTGGAGAAAAAAGAAATTCTGGAGAGAAGCTATCGTGAATTGATGGAGAATGTTGTAGCGATCCGAAAAGGATTGCTGGCAGAAGGTTTTTCCGGGAAGCATATTGCTCTGATTGGGACAAGTTCTGTAGAGTGGATCGAAAGTTATCTGGCCATCGTTACAGGGAAGACGGTTGCTGTGCCGCTTGATGCAGGACTTCCGGCAGAGGATTTGATGGATTTGATCAACCGTTCTGATTCAGAGGCACTTTTTTTAGGATCGAAGCACAAGGTTTTGTTGGATGGAATTTTGGCGGAGTGTCCGAAAATTAGAAAAATCTGGTTATTGCAGGAGGAAGCGCCGGAAGCTTTGGGTGATAAGGTGGTATCCCTTGCAGAAATCAAGACAGCTTCCCAAAATAGTGAGATGGATTCCGACAGACCAGACCCGGATGATGTTGCAACGATTATTTATACATCGGGAACAACCGGAAAAAGCAAAGGAGTTATGCTGACGCAGAATAATCTGGCAACAAACGTGCTTTCTGTTACTTATACAAAGGAGCCAGGAACCGTAATGCTCAGTGTACTTC
>JAUNIU010000226.1 GCA_030523265.1 Eubacteriales bacterium
AGATCACTGACGCATGTTCCATGCCAGTGCTGATGGCTGTCATAAGCACCGGTAACAGCCAGATATAACCATAATCTGCTCGGTCTCCCCATGCCAATAGCATATTCACCACAAAAAACAAGACAATAAACAGTATTTTATCCTGTAACCTCCGATTGTGCTTTAACTGTCTCTGTTTGACATACTGATCTAACACAAAGCTCAGTATGATCGAAATAAATGCATTGGCTGTAATCAATGGGACTGGCATACCGTATTTCAAGCCATGATAAATACTGGCAACCGGCAGAGTCAGATAGACTCCCAATGTGAAGAACAGCCATACCTGATAATTCTTATTCTGCATGTATCCTCACCCTCCCGGTTACTTCTTCCCGTTTTTTCTCTGTTTTAGTCTTTGCTTCTCAAACTCATCATAGGCATTTACGATCTGTTGTACCAACGGATGACGCACCACATCCTGATTCGTCATATAAGAAAATCCGATATCCTCTACCTTTTTCAGCACCTCCAATGACTGTTCCAACCCGGATTTGGTACCATATGGCAGATCTTTTTGTGTCAGATCTCCTGTCACAATCACTTTAGACCCGAACCCTATTCGCGTTAGAAACATCTTCATCTGGGCAGGGGTGGTATTTTGTGCCTCATCTAATATGATAAAAGAGTTGTCCAACGTGCGACCTCTCATATATGCCAACGGTGCCACTTCGATCAACCCTTTCTCCACATTGCGCAGATAGCTTTCTGCACCCATAATCTGATACAGGGCATCGTACAAAGGACGCAGATAGGGATCTACCTTACTCTGCAAATCTCCAGGCAGAAATCCTAGCTTTTCCCCCGCTTCAATGGCAGGTCTGGTCAAGATTATCTTACTGACTTCATCCCGCTTAAATGCCTCGATCGCCATCGCCATCGCCAGATATGTCTTGCCGGTACCTGCCGGACCTATCCCAAATACAATCATTTTTTTGCGAATCAGATCAATATACTTTTTCTGACCGGCGGTCTTAGGCTTCACCGGTTTTCCCTGAATCGTATGACAAATGATATCCGAATCAAAAGAGACCAGATCCGGATTACGATGCTCAAGCACCATCCCCAGCGCATAATTCACATTTTGTTCTGTGATCACATTGCCCCGTTTTGATAACTCCAATAATTGCATCAATACACTGTCTGCCTGTTTGACATCCGCGGCTTCTCCAATCAGCTTTAACGTGCCATCCCTTGCCACCATGGTCACATTCAGACTGCGCTCTATTTTTTTGATATATTCATCCAGCTTACCAAACACATTTCCTTCATGTTCTGCCGGTATCTCAATTAACGTCTCCATTATCGCCATCGTTTTCCCTCTTTATCTCTGTCTGCATGGTTTTCTCCGAAATCTTCTTATACTTTTGCTGCTTTTTCCACCAGACGATTTGATCTTCACATACATATCGGTCAGCCTGTTTGCTATACTGCGGTGCAGACTGCTGCAACTGACACCCCTGCTCCTGTTTCTGATGCAAATAATACTGCAATCGCTTTTCCAGCTCTGCCTTTGCATCCGCTTCCCCATATTCCCGTTTCCTGGTCTCTGTCACACGATATGTGGTCACCCAGTATTCCATCGGAAAATATGCGGACAAAAGGGTACAGAATTTCCCACCTTCTCGCATTATATCATATTTCTGTTCGGTTTCCAAATGATTTAATGGATTATGCAAAAAAAACTGATTCCCGCCCAGTTTCCATTCATAGATCTTTTTTTCTGCCCCGGTATATACTTTTTGTGTCTGTTTGATACGCCATTCATCTTTATAGTTTTTCTCTGTTTCGATCAAAACATCCCCCTGTGCTCTCACATACTGCTCTCCTAACAGAGTATCATTATCCCCGATGATATCCACGACCACGGAAATCAAGATATCACCTTTTTTGACTTTATCTCCCTGATGCACTTTGGCCGTCCCCTGTCTGGTAACAATTTGTACCACCGTTCCACTACAGGATGCCACCAGATGTGCAGGTTTTTCCTCGGTTTCCGGTTCTTCTAACTGCACTTCCTGCATCTGCAGATACAAGGCACTGCCGGATTTCTTCACAGAGACCCATCCAATATCCTCATATTGTTTCCGAAGCTGCTCCTCGATCCGGCTGCACACCACTTGGGAACCGGCCATACCCAGATGTATCTCCTCTGACTCCAGATAACGCAGCAGACTCTCCTCGGTGTGATATTGTTCGCCTGCGATCTGTATGGACCAGATCCGGGTGGAGAAAAAAAGAACTAGTCCCATAAATAGGACAAGTCCCACAAAAAAACTTTTTCTTTTTTTCATTGCGATCCAGACAAAAGGCGCACCATGCCGTTCTGTGACCCTGGGCCAGACTTTTGTTTTTTGCACAATTTTACGTATCTTTTTGTAATCCTTTAAGGAAATACTGGCATATATTTCTGCCTGCTCCGGATCCGGGTAGATCTGCCACAAATTGATGCCATGGTGATGACATAAATTGATAAACCGCTCCATTCCTTCCCCCCGAAATCGAATGCGCAGATATCCAAACAACCAACCTAATATTTTATGTACCAAGATGCTTCTCCTCTCTGCTATATTAGCCCGGCCGACGAAAAGGGCTTTTTCACGAATGATGATACTCGATGGAGGCGATATTTCCCATAATACACATGCCGTCATCCCGAAAATAAGCAATCACTAAACGATCTCCCTTGACATGAATCCTGCCCATCTTGGTCTGAATCCGTATCATTTCATCGCTGTATTCTATAATATGACGATAATTCTCCAAACATAACCGATGTGGACCATATCCCATCAATAACGGTGCCTCCGCCAGAACATCCTCCGATAACTGCAATTTGCGGGATATCGTTTCTGCAATTCTTGGTTCCTCCCCAGATGGCTTTTTTGGAATCCTGCCCGGATGCTCATAGTCACGTCGTTTTCGTCGATGCATCTGCATAGCCCCCGTTGATATGTAGTTCTCCTACCAATATATGCAATACCCGAAAAATGTTGCACTTCATTTCCAAATCCGTTATACTTTTAGATAGATGGATGAAAAACCAGAAAGGACCGAGAAAATATGCACGAGAAATACGATCGGGACATTATTGATCTGATTCGTCAGATGCAAAGTATAGATTATATTAATCCAGACGAAATCCCTAACATTGATTTATATATGGATCAGATCACCACATTTATGGACGAGCATCTCCAGTCGTCCAAACGTTTTGAAAACGACAAAATATTAACCAAAACCATGATTAACAATTATTCTAAAAATAATCTGTTGCCTCCTTCTAACAAGAAAAAATATTCCCAGGAGCATATGATTCTGTTAATCTTCATTTATTATTTTAAAAACTTTTTATCCATCAGCGATATTCAAAGCATTTTGGAACCAATCACGAAAAAATTCTTTCAGAGTACCGAAAAACGAAATCTGACGGATGTCTATCAGGAGGTTTTCCAGATCCAGTTTGACAATATTGACTTTGAAGCCAGAGATATGATCCGGAAATTACGGGACTCCAACAAAGCTTTCGCCGATATTGAAGATCCCGAAGAGCGAAAACTTCTTTCCAATTTTGCCTTTATCTGTTCCCTGAGTTTTGACATCTGGGTAAAAAAGACGATCATTGAAAGTATGATCGATAAGAATATTTTGGAAAAAGAGAAAGAATAACTTAATCATAAAAAACAGCGATATACCAAAATAAATATACCGCTGTTTTTTTATTATTATTGATATGTCCTGCCCGATCATCTCTTTAATGACATTTTGCAAAAGGCATATACTCCAAATA
>JAUNIU010000019.1 GCA_030523265.1 Eubacteriales bacterium
TCGTCATATGCCTGCTTACTATTTTTAATATCAGATATGATATCTTCACAATAGTTTTTCTGCCGCCTTTCCTCTGCCTGCTCCAGTCTTTCTCCGATATCAATGATCCAGCCATAAGCAGCAATCTTCCCCATCGTCTCTACACTGCCATTCGCATGCAAGATAGAACCGCCGAAACAGAAATCTTTTTGTGCATAAATATTTTTCTGAATCTCTGCACTACAGCAGTTAATCGTAACCGATTGATCCGTGGCAAATAAAGCATAAGAACTATCCAAATATTCTTTTGTTTGCTTCGGAGAAGTAATTTTCACAACCTTTTCTTGACTAACATTGTCTGCATAATCCACCGCATAGATATGAAGATACACACTTTGTCCGGATTGCAAATCCTCCACAGTATAAGTGATGTTTCCATCCGTTGCCGGCAGGATCTCCGATACCAGATTGCCTTCTGCATCATAGGCCAGCAGCCCTTCCATTTCCTGGTCGCTGTCACTGGTTCCGATAATATAACCTTTCACACCGGAAAGTGCATCCGCCCGCACAACATTAGACTGTATGCCCATCCCATCACGTTCCTGTGCATGTACCGCTTCTACATAATACTGGTACTCTGTCCCCTGATCTTCCGACTGTATCGTCACCTGATGCTCGGCGTTGATGTCTGAAACTTCTGTTATCTCAGGAGCTGCTTCATCATAAAAGGAACGGTCCTGTGCACTGGTTTGCTCGGTAAGTTGTTTGAGATAAAACAGCGTATTTGCAATCACTTTTCTCTCATCATCGGTCGCCTGACCATTGCTATGTCCTGTCTGGATCATTGCCAGCTGGTTCTTCGTAAACAGATACGCATTGGTCATTCCCCCTGTTTCTTCGTCAACATCATATTTGGAATCTAATTCCATCCATACGTCAGCAGACAGAGTACCTCCTGTATATTGGGCCTGCGTATGTGTCGCCGGAATCGTCAGCATACCACTTAATTTCCAGGGATAATTGGTCAAAAATCCCTGTTTCACTACCTTTACTTTGGTCGTATCGCGTCTGGTATAAGACGGTTTCAACAAGATCCCTATCTGGTCTGCAAATTTCGCAAAATTATCCATCCAGGACACAATGGTGTCATGACCAAACAACACACCACGCCCGGTATCCACAAATGCCTGTGTTGCCTTGTATGCCTCATTAGAAATATCTCTCCAGTCATTACTGTCATAGGTCCCAAACATCAATACATCGTATCGATAATCTCCCTGTGTATCCTTCAAATACTTTTCCGGATCAGAGTTATAATCCCCGATATACACCGTATCAATATCAAACATCCCCATCCCTGCCGGATCTTCTGAATCATTGACCGTTTCTTCCATCCAGTCCACCAGATAATCTTTGGCATCGGCACATGGATATATGTTTAATACTTTTACCCTTTCTTCTCCATCCCATGTGGAACGCGTCTCCCACGCACCTTCTCCCTGTTTGCGGTAAAGCCGGTAACCATACCGATCATCCTCATTAGAAATATCATTCCAGGATAAATCCACTCCGTACTGTTCTCCACTGGAAGTTTCTTTCTGTAATAGCAATTCCGTCTTTTTTGACAGATGGACTGCAAACGAAAATTCTGCATTTTGCATGACCGTTTCTGCCCCCGCTTCATCGTATAGCAGGAGTTCTGTCCGAAGCGTATAATTTTGATCTGCTTCTGCCGTGATCCCCATCGCCGCAGAGACGATCTGCTCTGTCTGATCCGGGATCAAGGTGCAAACCACTTTCTCCGTCGTCTGTTTCACACCATTGCACAATAAGGTATAACGAATGGTTCCTTTTATTTCCTGATTCGTGTTATACTTTACCGTTGTTTTTAATTGCACCTGCTGATCCGAATCTGCCTCTAATACATAGGAATCTGCTTCCGTTGCCAGATCTTGCACTTTCAATTTACAAGAATGGTATTCCTCGATCTCATCGAACAGCAATATATAGTGAAGCGTATCTCTCACATTTTCATACACGCTTCCATTGTCCATCTGCACCTGGTATATATCCTGCTCTACCAGATCTGCATTTTCTATCTTTTCTCGTCTAAACAAGTACCTTGCCAGTTCTGCCTGTTCTACAAAGTTTTCTTCCGAAAAATCTCCCTGGAACGCATCCAGGCAAAAGGTATCCAGGCGAGTATAGAAATCTTCGTTTTCCACTCCCGCAGAAAGCAAGGCAAGACCAATCTCAGCAGACAATCCCGGAACAGATTCGTCCATGTCTGTATATCCGAATCCACCATCCGTTCGCTGTTTTCCCAGAAGATACCCCGCCGCTGACGAAATGTTGACCGAATCCGGTTCTTCCCCCGCACCCTCTGATACATTTTCCTGACACAGGGATATTTCCGCCAAAAGAACCAGCAATGTATCATAAACATCACTGGTATAATCCTCCGTCAAACCATATCCACCGTCTTCTCTTTGAAACTTCCGAAGAGATGCCAGGTATTTTGTCTCTTGCAATGCCCAAGTGAAATGAGCCAGTTCATCTACATTGAGACTCTCCTTCTTATCTGATTCCCATTGTTTCAGAAAAGAAGGATCACATTCGACCCCCTCCTTGCGCAGGACTGCCATCGCATCACAGGTCAGATTCGGCAGATCTCCCTCTTCCCACGCATTCTCTGCATTTGCAGCATCCATAATCCATTGAACCGCATCGTTTTTTTCCGGTGACTGCGAAGCACATGCCACACAGGGACAGCCGGATAATATAACCGCTATCGACAGTATCCATGTGACTACACACCGAAAATATGTCTTTCTGTTTCGTTTCATTCACTTTCTCCCCCTTGTTCATGATAAGCTAAACGATAATTATAAACCAAACGATAATGAAAAATCGCAAAATGGTAAAATTAGTAGTTTAAATGGTAAAAATTAAAATCCCCGGAATCCAACATCAGATTCCGGGGATATACCAGTCATATCTATCTGCTCTGCTTTGTCTTGGAATATGCCAGACCACAACAGACGATCGCCACCGCAAACAATAATTGTATCAGTAAATAAGTCCAAAACACAGCCAGACTATCTCCCTGCTGATAATAATCCACGTATTTGGCTGCCTTAACATACCAGTACATGGGCATAAAATGTGCAAGCCGAACCACGCCCTGATCTAACTGATCCAATTGCACAAAGACTCCGCTCAAAAAACTCATCCCCAACCCTATGACATTGGAAATCATCGTCAGAGACGATACCTGCGTCGTAAACTGTCCGATCAAAAATGTTAATCCCAAAGCCACCCATAAGAAACTAAACATATTGATACAATACAAAACTCCTGAGAAATTCAAAAAAGAACGACCATTCCCGATCAAAACCAAAAAAATACTGATCAGAAGAATGACCATACCCGCCGTAACCATTCCGGCAAAAATCCCCAGATTCATCCGCAGCACTGAAGTCGAAGAACATTGATTCCGATCCATAATCGCCCGTCTCCGAAAAGTGATGATCGTCGGTCCGATGGCAGATATGCAAATGGAAATGTAGATATATGGCAAATAACTAACAAAACAATACAAACGGCTTCGATCTTTACCGACTTCCTTCTCCTTTAGCTGGACCGGCACACGAAGTTTGCACATCTCATCGGCATACTCACATGCCGCAGAAATACTCTCCCCATTTGTTATATACGCCTTTACCAGTTTCATATAATTTGACAGATCATTGCGAAATAAGACACTATCCTGTGACCCAGGAATATCCGTGATCTGTATTTTCAATGGTATGCCGTTCTCCAGAGATTGTCCAAACCCCTTCGGAATCCTTAAGACCGCATTCACATTATGCTCATACAGCTCATCCTGTATGTTTTCTTCCTGATCCGGCAATACAACTCTAGAGTGATATGTAGACAAAAAATGAGTCACAGCCCGGCTTGCCACCGTCCCATCTTCATCAAAAACCGCAAAAAGGCACTGATCCTTCACCCATTTCATCTTTCGGTCATCACTTGCATATGTTCCTGCAATGATATAAGCAATCGCCATAAAGATACAAAAATATAGAAGCACCTGTCCTTTTTGTTTATTTAAGATACTAAAGAAAGATTTATATACGATCACACTACTCCTCCTTGATCAACAAAAGCGATATCAACATCAAAACCAGGGTAATCACTCCCAGCAGCAACACATCCTGCACAAACCGCTCATAACCGTCATACACTTTTAAGACATAAAACGCATCTGATACCAATGCCGCCGGATTGATCCGGTTTAGCCAAGCTGCATGATGCCAGATCCAATCCTTGATCCCCTCTATCATCAAATCGCTCATCATACAGCAAACCAGATTAATGGATGTCATAATGGCAATTTTCATCCCCATATTGATCCCTCTGAGCGCACCGATCACAATTCCAAAAACGATGCCACAACTTGATCCAATCAGCAAAAGCAATAAAATAGCCAGATATTTATCCCCAAAATTTAATCTAAGGCATACTCTCATATATAAAAACAAAAGACATATTATCACATATTGTATCGTTACACATGCCAAAAAATCTGCCAAAAGCATTTTCCGTCTGGATACCGCAGACACCCCTCGTCTCTGCGCCACAACATTATCCTCTGATTGTAGCTTCAGGCTTCGGTCACAACCTTCCAGCGAGGCAAATAAACAGGCAAACGCAATTACCGCATAAAAGAAATTCATCGCAGGATTGGTTTTTACATCCGATATAAGATACTCCTCCAAATCATCCGTGTTTTCCAGAAAAGAAGCCACAATCTCTTCCTGCTTTTCTGGATTCGACTGAATCATAGGAAGCGCAATCTGTTTATATTGTTCAAAGGAATCCAGCATATTTGCCAAAATCGCCTGCTCCATCCCACTCTCTGCCACTGTCATGGACAGATTGTCTTTGACATAGATTATCGCATCCACTTTTCCTTGTTGAAATAATTTCTCCGCCTGCTTCTGTTTGACCCACTCTGCCTGTATCAATGGATCTTTTTCCGGATCAGACACATACTTCAACATCGGTTCATAAATCTCCGATGCCTTTTCTTCTACGATGGCTACCGGAATTACATAAAAATCATCCATGGTATCCATCTGACTGCCAAAAGCAAAATACATAAAACTTGCGAGAATCACAGGAAAAATCAATACCCAAAACATGATATTCCGATTATGCATCAAAGCTTTTAGGGAATATTTATATAAATGAAAAAACATTCACATCCGCTCCTATTCCTGTAATTTTCTACCTGTAATCTCCAGAAACACATCATTTAAAGTCGGCAATTCTGTGTATACCTGACCAAAGACAATACCTTCTTTTCTGAAATATTCCAACAATTGCACTAAGTTTTGTTCTCCTCCACTATAACGCAGACGCAGGCTGACATCATGATAATCGGTCTCATACAAATGTGGCAGCTGCGCAATCTTATCCAACTGCTGCTTCGTCAACTGTGGTACTACGACCGTAATCGTTTCTGTGTTTTTAATCATATGCTTGAGTTGCTCTTGCGTGCCAGTGGCTATGGCACGTCCATGATCCATAATCGCAATGCGGTTGCAAATCTGCTCTATCTCCTCCATATAATGGGAGGTATAAACTATCGTTGCGCCCTGCGCCTGCAAATGGGTAATTCCCTCCAGAATGCGATTGCGGCTTTGGGGATCTACAGCAACCGTCGGTTCATCAAAAAATATTAAATCCGGTTTGTGCGCAATCCCACAAGCGATGTTCAGTCTGCGCAGAAGACCACCAGACAATTTCCCCGGATAAAACTTTTGATACTCCTCTAACCCCACAAAATCCATCGCCTCTTGGACACATTGCTTTCGATCGGACTTGTCTTTAATATACAGACCACAGAAATAATCAATATTTTCATACACGGATAATTCATCGAATACTGCCACATCCTGTGGCACCACACCGATACGTTGCTTTATAGCATACGCATCCGGTCTCATCACCTGTCCGAAAACCCGGATCGAACCGCGATCGCATCTTAACAATGCCAGCATACATTTAATGAGGGTGGTTTTTCCGGAACCATTTGGTCCCAAAAGACCAAAAATCTCCCCCTCATTGATCCGCAGGCTTACATGATCTACCGCCACCAGCTCCCGGTAACGCTTTATGATATTTTTTAACTCCACTGCAACTCCCATATGTTTTTCCTTCCTACTAAAGTATGCTATAACCCAAACGCTCCCATTCGGATTATAGCATATTCCCAGAGTATCTCCCAATATTTATTATTCCTGTTCCGGTACGATGTACTCTCCATCACTGCAGTAAATCGTACAGCCGGCTAACGCAACATAATCTTCCGAAATGCTGATTGTTTTCCACTGATTGATTGTCCCCAGATAAGTGATCTTTCCTGTGCCTAGAACATCTCCACCAGCCTCCCAATCAAAATAAGTACCAACCACGCCCTCAAACGCAAAATCTCCTATGGTCTCCAGTCCCGCCGGCAAGATAATCTCTTCCATACCAAAACAAAATTGAAAAGCACCCCATTCAATTTCCTTCACACTATTCGGAACGGTGACACGTTTCAAATTGCCACATTCGTAAAAGAGCATAGCTTCGATCACAGTAAACGCTGCATTATTTGGCAAAATCACCTCTTGCACCTCACTGCCGGAAAAGGCAAAGGATCCTATCTCCTCCACCGAATCCGGAATGACAATTCGTTCTGCATGACTATTTGCGAAAGCACTTGAACTGATCTCCTTAACCGTAGCAGGGAGTTTGATCTCTTTTAATCGGCAGCCTTCCAATGCAGCCGATTCTATGTATTGCAACCCCTCCATATAATTGATGGTGGTTTTGCCGGCAGGACAGTGCACCATACTTTTGGTACCCCTGCGATAAACAACCCCATCGTAGCTTACAAAATTCATATTATCCCCCTGGAAAGTAACGCTTTCCAAATTCGGGATACCACTCAACTCCCAGCCAAGATCATTCTCCATATCTTCGGAAAGTTCCTCCGGCAAGATAATCTTTTTTAATGCCGTACAGGATTCTAATCCCAGTCCCTGAAAATCCACATGATCTCCGATGGTGAGTTCTTCCAGTTTGCTGCACCAAAACAGCGGATTATATAAAAAGCCGCTGATCGGATAGCCATCCACCGTTGCCATAATGCTCAAATTTGTAACATTACTGTCACACCCCACTACCTCAGCTTTATTATCGGCTGTCACGTAATATTTCAGACCATTCGCTGCCACACCAGGCATCTTAGTCATAACTCTTCCGGCGCTGCCCACCGCTGCTTTGGAGAGAAATATCTCCTGCCACTGATCCGTATATCCTGTAAATTTGTAATCCCCCTCTGGCAGATACATCTCCATGGCAGATATCGTGTCCACAGATCCCTCACAGATACTAAACCATGCATCGTCTTCCGACCCACTATCTAGCTTTAGCCGCAAATCTTCTTCTACCTGTTCCGGAACTGTGATATCTAAGAGATCCGATAATTTCACTTTATGTAACGTTGTTAAGTCCAGTTCCAGAGAATTGGTATCTTGCGCAATATTCACCTGTTTTCCCAGATCCACCTCGACTGTTCCGCGGGTTATGTCCGGAATCAGCTTTAACCCATATGTTCCCACAGGTACCTTTACCTGATATCTATAATCATTCTCCCCATCTATTATACAATTAACCTCATAACTCTCCTCTGTATCCTCAGTATAAAAACACAGTCCCTGCATTTGCACCTGATCCAGCGCTACTCCATCTGCCGCCTTCGCTGTTAATTCTACTGTAACAACCTCCTTGACCAGTAAATCCAGTTCGATGGTTGCCGCCTCAATATCCGTATCATAGGAACTACATGATATGGTAAAATGATACTTTCCAGCCTCTAAGCCCTGGATTCCTTCCAGGAAAAACCAATTGCTCCTCTCTTCTGAATAATAGTTGTACGTTATCTGATCGATCGCAGATGATCCCTTCATCTCCTCTCCATCCTTGGTAACCGAAAGCGTTTGAAATTGATAACTCACTCCGCTGCTATCCCAGATGACCATCGCACAATACGCGGAATATTTACCACTTACAGCCACCAACGGTTCAGTGGGACCTGTCACTAAAATCTTCCCGGCATCCACTATACAATAATCCATCTCCACTTCTCCGGATTGCCCGGTCAGTTCATCCTGCACCCGAACCACAAACGTACCTTCTGATTTTTCCGATGCCTGGCAGGTACCCACGACATGGATCGCCTGGAGCTGACCAGCCTCATCATAATCATAACGCAGACCGATTCCTGCCGGCAGTCCCTCCGCAGTCACGCATTTATCCACATTTTTCTCTGTGATATGCGTGTTTTCTACTTCTGCCAGTCTTTCCTCCATTTCCTTCCCGACAGGTAAATACAGTACATCACCGATATAGTCCCATTTTCGTACACTAAATTTTTTATAATACGGATCACTGATGATGTATTTCTCACCACTTAACAGCGATGAATTTACGGTCACTCGAATCTTAGAAAGATCCGGCAGTTCATTCTCCATTGTCAACTGATATACCTTTTTATCCGCATCTCTGCTAACCTTCTGGACAGAAAGCACTTTCGGTGTGGCATTCTCAGCATCTGTAAGCGAAAGAGATTCCACCACAAAATTATCCGCTGACAGGGTGATACTCCCTGTAAATGTCACATGAATGCTGTCATCCTGCAAAGAAATCGACTTCAGATATACGGTGGAATTTTGTGTATCAGATCCGCCTGGTGTCTTGGTCACATCCGGTTTCTTCGTGGTGGCAGGTACCTTAGTTGTCACCGCCTTTTTCGGAACAGATGTGGCTTTTTTACTCCGGTTCTTTACGGTTACACGACAGACATATTTCTTTTTGCCCACTTTTGCAGTGATCTTACAATTTCCTTTTTTCTTTGCCTTTACCTTACCTGTCTTACTTACAGTCGCAATCTTTTTATTGGAACTGGACCATTTGACTTTTTTCTTTGTTCCTTTGAGTTTCAGCTTAGCACTCTGTTTCACATAAAGTACCAGCTTCTTTTTGTTTAACTTCACTTTAGAAGCTGCTGAAACACTGGTTTTTGTCGGCACGGAAGTCAGTACCAGTGCTAACATTACCATAATCACAATTATCTTGTTCTTTTTCTGTCTCATGAAATTCCCCCTTTTCATTAAACATCCAGTGATACTCCAGATAAGAAGAAGTATAACGAAAATAAGAAAAAACTCCTAGTGAAAATATTCATATTTCAAATATGACATTTGTCATGTTTTTCCTTAAAACATGGGCAATACAAGTATCTCCACATGTTTACTTTTTGGACACAATTAGGTATAATGCAAAAAAACAATTTTATCTGACAACTGGCGCTAAACGGAGGGACATTGTGAAAGATTTAATAAACAAATCATTAATATTGATTGCATGTTGTAATATACTCTATCAGACTGCGCTGACCCCACATACAATCATCGCATTAACAGTATCTCTCTCGGTTAGTTGTCTCTGTATCTGTCTCGAATATTCCAGGATCGCCGTCTACGGACTGGGAAGCTATTGTCTGATCAGTATTATCTTTCCTCCCCTGGGATATTTTTTGCCACTCCTGACCTATGACATATTAAAAACCAAGCAATGGCTGCTTTTTCTGCCATGGACTGCAGGTATCCTTTATACGATCCACAGTTTACCAAGCATGGTTTGTTTTCCTTATATATGGGTCACGATTTTTTGCATTATGATTCAGCGTTATACCATCAAACTGGATACCTCTATCCAAAAATTGCACCAGACAAAAGATGGCAGCGAGGATTTTTCCCTGGCACTGCAAAAGCGTAATCAGGCACTCATGGAGCAACAAAATTCCGAGATTCAAATCGCTACATTATCTGAGCGAAACCGAATCGCCAGAGAAATTCATGATAATGCAGGACATCTATTGACACGCTCCCTCCTGCAAACAGGCGCACTGGAGGTGATCAACCAGGAATCTGCATTAGAAAAGCCATTATCCACTTTATATGATACTCTGAATACAGCCATGACCAGCATCCGCGAAAGTGTGCATGATCTACATGACGAGTCCATCCATCTGGAAAGCGCATTAAGAGATTTACTGGTCCCTATCGAAACTCCGGAAATGGAACTAATATATGATATACATACCGCTCCACACCGGGACATCAAATATTGTTTTATCGCAATCACCAAAGAAGCGATCAACAATATACAAAAACATAGCAATGCAACCCATGCCAAAATTGTGCTGCGGGAACATCCCGGCTTCTATCATTTACAGATCCAGGATAACGGGACCAACGCTGTCCTGCCTGCTTCGGATGAGGATAAAGGGATCGGATTGCTTAATATGGAAGAACGTGTACAGGCTTTGCATGGAAATATACACATTTCTATTGCGGATGGATTTTGCATCTCCATCACCATTATGAAAGGAGAACACGATGAAAGTAATAATTATCGATGACGATCAATTAGTTTCCATGTCTCTGAAAACGATATTGGAAGCATCCAAGGAAATTGAAGTGATTGACATCGGAGGCACAGGAAAAGAAGCGATTCAGCTTTATGAAAAACACAGACCGGACATTATCTTGTTGGATATTCATATGCATGGAATGGACGGACTGGAAGCCGGAAAACAGATTTTGAATACCGATCCGGAAGCCAGAGTGTTATTCCTCACGACTTTTTCGGATGATGAATATATCATCAAGGCTCTGCGTCTGGGGGCAAAGGGTTACATCATGAAACAAAATTTCAAGAGTATTCTCCCTGCTTTATTGGCAGTACAAAACGGACAAACCGTTTTTTGCAGTGAGATCACAAACCGACTGCCGCAATTGCTGGAAACTGCATCTGCACCAGACATTGACCTCTCCCGCTATGAGATTACGGCAAGAGAGAATAAGATCATCCAGCTTGTGTCAGAGGGCTTAAATAACAAAGAAATCGCCGAAAAACTCTTTCTGAGTGAAGGTACCGTACGAAACTATATCAGCACAATCTTAGAAAAACTGGAATTGCGCGACCGTACACAATTGGCTGTTTTTTATTATCGCCATTTAGAAGCATTGTAAGAATTACACACAAAAAACTGTCTGAATCACTCCAGACAGTTTTTATTCTTTGTGCTGATATCATGTAATGATCATGTCTCTATTATAATTTCCAGATATCCTCATTGTACTGGGCAATGGTACGATCTGATGAGAAGAAACCAGCTTTGGCGATATTGACTAACATCTTCTCTGCCCATGCTTTGCGGTCTTCATAGTCCTCCAGTGCCTGTTCTTTCACCCGGATATAATCCTTTAAGTCCAACAAGGTCATGAACCAGTCTTTGGTTACAATCTCCATGTAGAGACGGATCAGGCTCTTTTTATTGCCGATCGCAAACAGTTCCTTACTGATAATGAAATCTACCAGCTTTGCAATCTCTGGATCATCATCGTAAAATTTCTCGGAACGATAAGATGCCTTATCATACAGTTCGATGACATTCTCGCTGGATTCCCCAAAGATATAGATATTCTCATCTCCCACGAATTGGTGAATCTCTACATTAGCACCATCCTCTGTACCCAGTGTCACCGCACCATTTAACATGAACTTCATGTTACCGGTACCGGATGCCTCCTTGGAAGCCAGAGAGATCTGCTCGGAAATATCTGCTGCCGGAATTACCTTCTCGGCATAGGTCACGTTATAGTTCTCCAACATAACCACTTTTAAGTACGGACTTACCTCTGGATCCTTCGCGATCAGTTCGGACAGACACAGGATCAGATGAATGATATCCTTGGCGATGGTGTACGCCGGAGCAGCTTTCGCACCAAAGATCATCGTAATCGGAGTCTTTGGCTTATTGCCCGCCTTGATATCCAAATATTTATATATAATGTAAAGGGCATTCATCTGTTGTCTCTTATATTCATGGAGACGCTTTACCTGTACATCAAAGATTGAATCCGCATCAATGACGATCCCCTCTTTTTTCGCAAGGTAATCCTTAAATTCCACCTTTTTCTGATGTTTAATATCCAATAAAGTATCTAACGTGGTCTGATCTCCGGCAAATTGTAAGAGCTTTTCCAACGCATCCGCATTTTTCTTGAAATCATCCCCGATCTTGCTGCTGATGAACGAAGATAACTGGTGATTGCAATGCAACAACCAGCGACGGAATGTGATTCCATTGGTCTTATTATTGAATTTATTTGGATAGATGTCCTTAAACGGTTTTAACTCACTTTTCTCCAAAATCTCCGTATGCAATGCTGCCACACCATTGACGCTATATCCATAATGGATATCAATATGAGCCATGTGAACACGGTTCTCTTTATCAATGATCGCCACGCGTTCATCCGAATATTTTTCTTTCGCCTTGACATCCAGCATCTTGATCACTGGAATCAACTGTGGCACTACGCGCTCCAGATACCAGATCGGCCAGGTCTCCAATGCCTCTGCCAGAATCGTATGATTGGTATACGCACACATTTTGGATACGATCTCGATTGCCTCATCAATGGCAATATCTCTCTGTAAGAGCAGACGAATCATCTCCGGGATCACCATGGTCGGATGGGTATCATTAATCTGGATCACCGCATAATCCGGCAGATCATGCAGATTACTGCCCTTTGCCACTGCCTCATCCAAAATCAGTTGTGCCGCATTGCTGACCATAAAATACTGCTGATAAATACGCAGTACCTGTCCCTGATAGTCACTGTCATCTGGATACAGGAACAGCGTCAGGTTACGACGAATATCTTCTTTATTAAAGGAAATGCCATTGTCATCCACGATGCTCTCATCCACGGTGTCCAGATCAAACAGCTTCAGAGTATTGCACTGATTGTCATAACCAGTCACATCGATCTCATACATAGTAGACTGCACGGTAATACCGCCAAAAATCACCGGATAACTCACATCTGTACGACGCAGCCAGCTCTGATCGGTGATCCATGGATTCTGTTTCTCTTTCTGCAGATTTTGCTCAAATTCCTGCTTAAAAAGACCCAGATGATAATTCAAACCAACGCCATCTCCCGGCAATCCCAAGGTTGCAATGGAATCCAGAAAACAAGCAGCCAGACGACCCAGACCGCCATTTCCCAAAGATGGCTCCATCTCCATCTCCTCGATCTCTGCCATGCTCTTGCCATGCTTCTGTAATGCCTCGGCCACCTGATCATAGACACCTAAATTAATCAGGTTATTGGAAAGCAACTTGCCGATCAGAAATTCAGCAGAGATATAATAAACCTTTTTTTTGCCCTGAATACGGCCTTTTTGCTGCATCATCTCTTTTGTCAGCTTTAAAAGCTCCAGATAAATTTCTTCATTACTACTCTTACTTGCGATAGCTTCAATTTCTTTCTCGTACATAATAACCTCATTTCCTTACTTTTTGTGCTCCTGTGGGAATGCCACAGATCCGTTTTCTTATTGTCTCCCGACACACATCTTATAGAATACCATATTTTTATAGAAAAAACACTATTTTTTTACGGAAACTTCGATTCTCTCACAATACCGGTCCATCCACTGCACTTCCTCTGATGAAATTTTCTCCCGTGAATATGCGGCTCTTCTAGCCAAATCCAACAATCTCTCCATATCTTTCGGATCGATCTGATCCCCTAGAACATTTGTCAGGACAGGCATCCACTGTTGCTCCGGCATCCTGCCATGCACAGCCACACCAGCCCCATGTAACCGCTCTAACATAAGTCCCAGCCGCATCCCGATATAATACTTGGGATGACTAATCCGCATCTGCTTCATACGCCGCATCCGCTTCCGTTTCTGATGAAATTTGACAAAGACTATCACACAGATGCAGACAACCAGCAGACAGAGAACACCGATACCGATCCGAAGTCCCGGCGATAGCTTTAGCAATCCTCCAGACCTTTGCTGCTCTGCCACATCCGCTGGCTCTGGCTCCTGCCCCTGTGATTCTCCGTCACCGGACAGATTCTGTCTATCTTCCTGTGCGGTCTGCAAATCTGCAGGTGCCTCTGTCTCCGTATCTTTCGAGATATCCGACAGTGACTCCTGTGGCGCTTCCGTGACCGGTGCATCTGGATGTTCCGGTATTCCGGTTTCCTCTTGTTCCGACGAATACGGCTGCTCCTGTTCTCTCTCGGATGCCTCCCCGATGTCCGATGTGCCACCATCCCTTCCCGGTGTCATCTCCTGTGGCAGCCAGTAATCATCCTCGGTCAGAACCTCCGTCCAGGCATGGGCATCTGAATCCAGCACTTCTGCCGTATACGTGCCATCCTTATTTTGTTCAAACTGATCTGTATCGATACGATACCCCGTGGCATATCTGGCACACAACCCCAGATATCTCAGCAATAAAGTCCCTGCTGTGGCAAAATGTTCACAGTACCCTTTCTGCGATTCAAACAGAAAATACTCCGCATAGTCCTGATTATAGGGCACCATATCCAAATCTGTGCTGTATTCGGCATTGTTCCACAAAATATCCTGTAACATCGTAACCGTGTAATCGTCCATCTGGAAATACGGATCATTATTCCATTCTTCCACCAACCGGGCATATAACTCCAAATAATCATCCTCATTACCCAGACAGCGATCCTTTTCTTCTGCACTGCTGGAATCCACTGCACTTACTTCGCTATATGGCAGATACAGATACTTGCTTCGCCTGCCAAATTTCGTATACCGGATGGATATATCCTGTATATCGCCCATTAGACTGGTATAATAGCTATCATTATATTTTCCCTCCCATAGAGACTGTCCCCGTTTTTTCTTCATATTATTATCCTGGGTAATCTCATCCGAAGCACTCCATTTCCCTCTATGATAAATGTCTGCCACAAACCCGCGCAGATAGACGGTTTCCTCTGGTTTATGATCCAAAGTTACTTCCATCACCTTTTTATCCTGATACCGGGGAGACGTATTACTCAATCTCCCTCCGCCATCCACACCAAGCATACTACGTATATACTGCCCGGTCTCCTCTACCTTTCTCTGTAATACCGTCTCAATCTCATGCTGTCTCTTCTGTACCTGATCCACATTCCGAAATGCCCTGCCAGATATCTGCGCAGTTATTTGCCACGCCCCAGACACCCCCAGTGCCAGGATACACAGGGTAATCAAATAACGCATACCACTATCGCGTTTTCCCCTCCTGCGCCTGTGCTGACCCCAAAGCACATATTTTCCCCTCTGCTGATCAGAGATCCACATCATCCCCAGTCCTATACCGATCACCAGCAACAGGGTAGCCATCTGTCCGGGAGCTTTTCCCAAAAGCAGACCACCACAATAAAGCAAAACCACGGGAATAAACCCATAAAACTTACTATAAAACCGAAATCCCACCAGCGCAACATACCATCCGAACACGATGCATGCCAACAAAACCACCGTATTATGGTCCAATGTCCCTCCTTTACACCAACTCTGTGGCAGTAACAACCGATTGACATAATCCATATTACGCTGATTCACATGATATGCCAATATCTGCAGATCGATGACTATCCGCTCCCATGATCTCCAGAGGTATATCCCCATACCTGCAAACAGGACGCCGGTTCCTGCCAGTGCCCATCGGCCGGGAAGCCATGCCAACACCAATAATATAAGTGCCGCAATGCCACAGATCCATACCATATCCTGATACTGCCCTCTGCCGTCCAAGGCAGTAGAAACCGCTGCCTGCATTCCCAACAATAGCAGCCACAGACTCGCCAGAGGAATCAACACATATTTTCCTTTCCCCAGATTTATCATTTCTCTCATTATGAAGCAACCTTTCCCTCTTCCCAAATGATTTCATCATTATAGGTACAAATCAGATCCTGCCACAAAACCAGCTTGGCGGCATAGGTAATCTGACGATACTTTTCACGATATTCCGTCTCCCAATCCAACGTATGCCTCATAGTTTTTGCCTGTTTCTTTCCTCTGCGCGTATGTTTCCGCCTTTTGTTCCATCGGATCGGTGTCTGGTCCATCAGATCCGTCTGCAGGAAATATTCGTAGAAATCTTCTTCTCCCATGATAGCAGTTCGTATCAAGTCTCCTGTTTCTTTCGCATAATACACCAGATAAAAACTACACTTTTGCCGTAACAATTCCATCCCAAACGAATAAAACACCTGTAAAAAGCGATCAGAAACCTGGCGCAGATCCACGAAAAACAGGATCGGACAGCTTTGTTCGGAAATATGCTCACATACCATCAATTTATCCTGTTTCGCCGTCAGCTTCCAGTGAATATTGCGCAGCGCATCCCCAGGCTGATATTCCCGAATCTGTGCAATCTCCGGTGGATTCTTTTCTCCGGGAATACGAATCTCCGTCTCCCGGTCCATAGCGAACTGCCTTACCATACCATCGATCTCCAACGGTATCTCCTGCCTCTCCGGCAATACACAAACCATCGACTGTCCACCTATATATTTTTTTCGCAACGGCAGAGACAGGATACCAAGCAGATCGAATACCCTCGCCTGTTTCACCGATATCTGAACTCTGCCGGGATGCTCCGCGATCACGTCAAATTTTAATCGTATGGACGAAGATCGCTGCCCCCGCTTTCTGCCGGGTACCACCGTCCGCATCCGTATATACTGCCGTTTTCCTCTCATAAGATATGTTATCCCGATCCGCACCCGCACCTGTCCCGCAGGGAGACAACTATCATTGACAAAGGTCAGTTCCACTGGTATGGCACTGCCGGCCTCCGCGATCAGCAGTGGTGTCCTGATATGAATATGCAGGCGTCGAAACACCAAAAGTGCATGAAACAGAACCCCCGCCTCCAGCAACAGAAGCGCACATACACAAAAAAGCATACTGAGACTATGATAGATCAGTGCCACATAATACAGTAATGCCATCGAGAATACAAATAATATCCATCGTCTCATCCCACACTCCTATCTGCGCGTCACCGTCGGTTTCTTCACCTGTTCCAAAATCTCCTGTAAAATATGCTCTGCCGATAACCTGGCTGTTCTCGCTTTCGCGCCCCGCAACACACGATGTGCTGTCACATCGAGGAATACTTCCTCCACATCCTCCGGTATCACATATGCCCTCCGGTGCAGGAATGCCATCGCCTGCGCCATACGCATCAGTGCCACCGTCCCTCTTGGACTTACCCCCAGTTCAATGTAGACATTTCTTCTGGTCTCCTGCACCAAAGTACAGATATAGCGGTAGACACTATCCTGTATATAGACCTGTTCAATCAGGCTGCGCAGATACTTTAACTCTGTCGCTGTCATCACGGAATGATTCTCGGTATCCAACACATCTTCTATCGTACCTCGTTCATTCTTCTCCCGCATGATCCGAATCTCATCCTCCAAATCCGGATAGCCCAGCGAAACACAGATCATAAATCGGTCCAATTGGGATTCCGGCAACAACTGGGTTCCCACACTGCCGGCTGGATTCTCCGTGGCGATGACGATAAAAGGCTCCGGTACATGTCTCGTGATGCCATCCACCGTTACGCTTCCCTCCTCCATCACTTCCAACAATGCAGACTGTGTCTTTGGAGAGGTACGATTGATCTCATCCCCCAGAAACAAGTTACACATCACCGCCCCCGGCTGATACACAAACTGCCCTGTCTGTTTCTGATACATCGAGAACCCCAAAATATCCGATGGCATCACATCCGGTGTAAACTGGATACGTTTATTCTGTAACGACAGAGCACGAGAAAAAGCCATTGCCAGCGTTGTCTTTCCCACGCCGGGAATGTCGTCCATCAAAATATGCCCGCCAGCCAGGATCGCCGCCATAACCTTGCGCACACATTCCTCCTTCCCGATCACCACCTGATTTACCTGCTCCATAACCTTCTGAACCTGTCCATAAAAATCTTCTACCTGTTCTCTCATTTGCTAACTCCCCATCGTAAAATACTTTTCAAATACTGGTCAATAAAGAAATAATAGCGAAAGCTCTTATAAGCCTCCGCTATTATCATACCATAAATCCTGTAAATATTCCGATTAATTTCAAAATACTATTGTATTACAGTTTATATAATGGACCATACGTTGCACATGCACGGAAATCCTGCCCCTCTTTATCCATACCAAACGCATTCCAGGCAGATGGACGGAAAATATCTTCCTCTGGCACGTTATGCATACATACCGGAATACGCAGAATGGATGCCAGTGTAATCAGGTCGGCACCGATATGACCGTAACTGATAGCTCCATGATTAGCTCCCCAGTTGTTCATCACATCATATGCGGTCTTAAATGCCCCCTCGCCAGTGGTGCGCGGTGCAAACCAAGTACATGGCCATGTATAATCGGTTCTCTTCCATATCTTATCAGAAACTTCATCCGGCAGATTGATCGTATAACCTTCGCAGATCTGTAATACCGGACCCAAACCTTTTACAATATTCAGACGAATCATGGTGGCAGGCATCTCTGCTCTGGTCAGATATCTGGAGGAGAATCCACCGCCGCGGAAGTATCCATTGTCTGCTTCACACCACTCTGTGGCATCTAAGCATGCCTGAATATCTTTCTCTGACATCTCCCAAAATGGCTTCATCACGCCATTACCATTCTCATCTTTGACCTCACCGCAGGCATCCAGACAAGCAGCACCGGAATTGATCAGATGCAGGAATCCACCCGCCTCTTTGGCAATGCCCTCCAACTCATAACCGGTTGCCTTCTTCACCGCATCCGGGCTCCAGTAGGTACGAACATCCGCAAAAATCTGGGCACGTCCGGTCAACAATTTCATAAACAACATTCCAATACCGTTGAGCGTATCATTTTCGGTAGCCAGAATATACGGCTCACGGGCACCGTTCCAATCAAAGGAAGAATTACACAATGCTTCTGCAAAGTCTCCGTTTGGATAGAAATCGGTCCACTGTCTCTGCCCCTGGAAGCCTGCCGCAATCGCATTATGTCCCACAGCTTCTTCCTCTTTGCCCTCTGGCAGATTCTTATTGCCATTCATCAGATCTTTGATGATACACATCATCTTTACTACAAATTCCCAATCGCGTTCCTTCTGTTCGTCACTTCTCTTAACAAACTCAGGATTTTTGTCAAATCCTTCCCGGCAATGTGATTTTGTCCAGGAAAGCGCTCTCTCATACTCATCATGATCGTAGATACCCTCTGTCATGCGGCGAATGATCTCCACCTCATCCACAGACTCCACACGCATTCCTAAATATTCTTCCATAAATGCCGGATCAATAATGGAACCTGCGATACCCATGGTCACAGCACCGATCTGTAAATAAGATTTACCACGCATGGTAGCTGCTGCCACTGCGGCACGACCGAAACGAAGTAATTTCTCCTGTACATCTTGTGGGATATCTGTCGCATCTGCTTCCTGTACATCTTTGCCATAGATACCAAATGCCGGCAAACCCTTTTGTGCATGTGCTGCCAGTACCGCCGCCAGATATACCGCACCCGGACGCTCTGTACCATTAAAGCCCCAGACACCTTTGATCGTATCTTTATCCATATCCATCGTCTCGGATCCGTAACACCAGCAAGGAGTCACCGTCAATGTGATGGAAACGCCTTCTTTCTTGAACTTCTCTGCACATGCGGCTGTCTCTGCCACACGACCGATCGTCGTGTCTGCGATCACTACTTTCACCGGTTCACCATTGGAGTATCTTAAGTTATTGCGAAATAACTCTGCGGCACTCTTTGCCATATTCATGGTCTGTTCCTCCAGAGATTCACGCACTTTCAAAGGGCCTCTGCGCCCATCGATGGTAGGTCGGATACCAATCACCGGATAATCCCCAATTAATCTGCTTTCTGCCATTATGTTTTACCTTCCTTTCTGATATATAGTTTGTTGGTTAATATGATCAGGGTGTCTCCATGATGCTTTTGACACCTGAATCTTACTATGTTGTCAAGATAAAATCTCCAGAATCTCCTCCCGCATATCCAAAAAGATTTTTGCCAGCTGCGGATCAAAATGAGAACCTGCGGATTCTTCTATGATCTGAAATGCCTTATCATAAGACATGGCATCTTTGTAGCAACGCTTGGACACCAAGGCATCAAATACATCTGCCAACGCCATGATACGTGCGCTCAGAGGAATTTCCTCCCCGGATAATCCCGCTACATAACCACTGCCATCCCACTTCTCATGGTGATAACTCGCCACCTGTGCAGCGATCTCGATATATTCCTCATCCTCCACATCAGTAAACACTTCCCGAATGATACGCCCACCCTCGGGAGCATGACATTTCATCTGTTCAAATTCTTCATTCGTCAGGCGACCCGGTTTCTGCAAAATCCGGTCCGGTACCGATATCTTACCCACATCATGCATGGGTGCTGCCTTGACTAATAATTCTATATATGTATCGGTTAATATCTCCGGGTACAATCCAGCCGCTTGTGCTCTCTTCGCCAGCATTTCCACATACTGGCTCGTCCGTTTAATATGTTCTCCCGTATCACCATCGCGGTTTTCAATCAGATTAGCCATACCCAGGATAATATTGTCCTGCATATTCATCAAATGTTCCACATGCGCCATCAACGTTTGATGCTGCACATCCATGGCACGTTTCAGATCCTTTTCCTGCTGTCCCATATCTGCTGTACTCTTCACGCAATAAATAATACAGATCACCACCGCCACAATAATACACAGGACACAGACAAATTCGCAGATCTTGGAAAACCAAATATAATAATCCATGCGCTCCTTTGCATTGTTCATGTCTTCATCAATCTCTTTTTCCAGCTTTGTCAGATCTTCACTCAAATCTGTCAAAAACTCATCCAAAGTGTTATTGACATAAAAACTGGCTGTGGCATCGTTCCCATTCTGACTCAACGTCAATGCAATATCGGCATTGGTAAGATAACTGGTATAATCGGAAAATACTTTATGATACAGGGACTCCTTATCCGTCCCCTTCATCCGTTTGCTAAATGCAGCAAATGTCTTTTTTAATTCCTCGCGTAATTCCTGCTCCTGCTGTTGGTACTTCTTCTTCTGCGCCATGTCCTCTGCAATCACATGATCTGCCAGCAATGCCTGATGTTGATACATCATAGTAGAAATCTTCAGCGAATATTCCTGATTTTCCATCCCCTTTAACGCAACTTTATTATAATTATAGGATAATTGGTCAATATCGTATTTTAGTACAATCTCTCCTGCAATACCGATCAATCCGGTCAATAACACCACAAAAAATATCTTCAGTGGTATCCCTTTCACGATGTCACCTCCCCGGCAGCATCTTTCGGAGATGCCGTAATACCATCTACCATCTGGTCAAGCAATGCCTGCAGATCCGTTCCATCGGGATTCTTTGCACCAATCACTGTGCCAAATAAATAGGTAGGTGTCCAAAAAGTGTCTGCTACATCCTGTAAATGTCCATACGGTGACTGAGCTTGTAATGCCGCCATCGCCGGAGCAGCCTGCACCTTTGAAGAAGATGCTATCTTTGCATTCGCCGGTCTCTCTCCCCGCTCATCAAAACGCAGTTCCTGGTTTTCCTCATTGGTGATCCATTCTGCCAGACGCATTGCCCATTCCGGGTGTTTCGTATAAGCACTCACACCTAATAATTTATATCCGGCAAAACTGTGCATCTGCACCTGATCGCCTGCCAAAGTATAGGTAGGCAATTTTGTAGCCGCATAGCGATTCCCCCATGCCTTCTCCACGATCTTGGCATCCCATGCGCCACTGATACCTGCAATGATCGAACCATTTTGTACACCTTTTTGAAAGTCTTCTGTGGTAATATTGGAAAATCCTTCATGGGAAGCAATATCC
>JAUNIU010000227.1 GCA_030523265.1 Eubacteriales bacterium
TCCCTGATGAATCAGACAAACATCACGGAGGATGATGTAAAGTCACAACTGATCCATACTGCTGTTAAACTTTATAAAAACTCCTTTGATGAAATGTATGGTGGATTTGGGACAGCACCCAAATTTCCTACCCCTCACAATCTGCTGTTTTTAATGAGATATTACGAACAGAGCCATGATGAAGATATTCTGCAGATGGTAGAAAAAACGTTGCTTCAGATGTACCGTGGCGGGTTGTATGACCACATCGGAGGTGGTTTCAGCAGATATTCCACAGATCCCTACTTTTTGGTGCCACATTTTGAAAAAATGCTGTATGACAATGCCTTACTGATTCTGGCTTATTGTCAGGCATATCAGATAACCGAAAAACAAATATACAGGGACGTTGCACAAGACACTGCCACCTATATTTTGCGGGAAATGACATCCCCGGAAGGTGGATTTTATAGCGCGCAGGATGCAGACAGCGAAGGTGTGGAGGGGAGATATTATTTGCTGGAACCGACCGAAATAATCAATATTCTCGGCCAAAAGACCGGCAATGCATTTAATCAGTATTTTGACATTACGGAAAAGGGAAATTTTGAAGGAAAGAATATTCCAAATCTTTTACAAAACAATGCTTTAAGCAACCATTTTGACGACTATCTGCCAGCAGTTTATGCATACCGCAAGAAAAGGCACCCTTTGCATTTAGACGACAAAATATTAACCTCCTGGAACTCCCTTATGATTGCAGCAATGTGTCACTTATATCGTATCACCGCGAACAAAACCTATCTTCTGGCAGCGGTGGGCGCCCAACAATTCCTTGAAAATAAGCTTTGCAATCAGGGAACATTATATGTCAGCTATCGTGATAAACAGCGGGGAGAAAAAGGATTCTTAAATGAATATGCAAATGAAATTTTCGCATTACTGGCACTATATGAAGCTACATTAAATAGCTCTTATCTTAAAAAAGCGGAAGCGTTTTGTAATAAAGTGATCTCTGATTTTTATGACGAAGAGCAGGGTGGCTTTTTCCTATATGGAAAAGAAAATGAACCTCTGATTTTCCGTCCAAAAGAAACCTACGACGGTGCTATTTTTAGCGGAAACTCTGCTATGGCATATAACCTTGTACAGTTGCAGCTTCTAACAGGAGAGAAAAACTTTGGCAACCTGGCAGAGCAGCAGCTTAAATTTATGGGTACGGAAGCAGCGCATTATCCTGCGGGATATGCCATGTTTCTTATCGCATTGTCGGATTATATAGATCCACCGGAGAAGATTACCATAGTCGTAAAAGATAAAAAGGACTTGGCAGAGCTGCCTTGCAAGATTCCTTTGCACAGCGTAATCTCTGTCTTGGAGAATCCGACCAGGGAATATCCATTAAAGAACGACAGGACAACCTTTTATGTATGCCGCGGACATGCCTGTCAACCACCGGTAAATGATTTGGAATAGTACTGAAACCATTCCCTCCACCCACTATGAATCATGCGTAAACAGGTAACGTACGAAATGTTTATCTTCCACCACCCCGCCTGCACATACGACAACCACCCGGATTGCCGATACAACTGCTGCAATCCCGAATCACCGGAGCCACCTCGTGCACCGTCACCAGATGTATCCCCACAATGCTTTTTAACGGCTTCAAATTGCCATCATCCCCTAATTTCATGCCAATCCGGTTCAGCTCCAGACATTCGCACAACACCGGCATGGCACTGATCTCCATCCCATAAAAACCCGGACCAAAAGAATCTGTCACAAAATGCGGATGCCTGATGCTATGTTTGCGGGACAAATATGCCTGCAGCCAATCTCTGGCAGCATCCAGGACTGCCACCTGTATACTTTCCACATAATATTGCTGCAATACACTGAGCACCTCCCCGCGCAACCGCAGTTCTGGCGCATGTAATGCGTAGATATAGCCACTCTGAACCCATTCCGGGGATATCTTTTCTAGTACAGTGCACTTCACCATATGATCCCCAAAGCGAAATCCTTTCTGTTCCACGCAATCTGCCTCAAAAGGATGTAATAATATATCTATACTCCGATGCTGAAATAATTTTTCATAGATCAACTCTGCTTCCGTCCGTTGTGCCTTTGCAGCTTCTTCATCCATCTCATTAAACCGGCAATTCTGTCCCAAATACCGGACAATGTCATGGTAAAGTTCTGCCACCTGCACATGTATGATTTCATCCTGCGGCATCAGACATTGTATGATATGCGCATAGTTCTCCGGCTGATGGGGATAGATACATTTGCTGCAATCCTTCACCTTTCTCCCTGTCCGGTCCATAAAATAGGACGGATCGCCAGGACAGGATTCCCTGAGATACAAGGGACAATAGCAAAAAAGACAATTAAATTCTGCCGTTTTCCCGGCAGTTTCCGACCAAGTCTCATGACAGGGATAATATTCACAATTTCGATGACTAAAACATGAATAATGCTCACTCATAACTGATCTCCACTAATTTCAATCCCTGTGCCGGCGCCGTGGGACCTGCCTGCCCCCGGTCACAGGACGCGATAATGTCCGATATATCGGACACTCCTATCTGTTCCTTCCCCACTTCCAATAGGGTTCCGGCAATGATGCGCACCATATTGTACAGAAATCCATTTCCCTGTACACGTATCACGATCCGCTCACTGTCCAGAGGAATCACCTCCAGCGCATAAATCTCCCGCACCGTTGTCCTGACCTGGGCTCCCGCAGAACAAAAGGCAGCGAAATCATGCTCTCCCACAAAGAATTGCGCCGCCTCCTGCATCTTATGGATATCTAATTTCCCATAATAAAAGAAAGCTGTGTGACGATATTCCGGCAAGGGAAAACGACGGTTCAAAATAGTATATTCATAAGTCTTGCGGCATTTTTGATGTCTTGGATGAAAATCCGGTGCCACTTCTTCAGAACCTTGTATCACAATATCTTCCGGCAGTCTCTGATTCAATGCATAGGCAAATTTTTCTCCCGGTATCCTGGACTGGGTGTCAAAGACCGCCACATTCCCCAGCGCATGCACCCCTGCATCCGTGCGGCTGGCACCAATCACCTGAATCTCCTCCCCCGTCAGAGCAGAGATCGCCTCATTCAGCACACCCTCCACCGTGATCTCCCGCGGTTGGAGCTGCCAGCCGTGATAATGAGTGCCATCATATGCTACCACCAACTTAATTCGTTTCATCATATCTCCCCACAAAGATTCCAGTGCCAAAAAGACTTTTGACACCCGCATCCTGTCAAACTATCTTAAAACGGCATCCACCGTCTCACAAATATTATAATCAACAAATAAATAACCACCAACAGATACGCCCATATATCTGTACGACGATACCGCAAAGGATTCATCTTGGTCCTTCCCTCCCCGCCATGATAACATCGGGCATCCATGGCATTTGCCAAATCTGTCGCCCGTCTCATCGCGGAGGCAAACAACGGCACCAGGATCGGCACCATACTCTTCATTCGCCGCAAAATATTTCCACTCTCAAAATCAACACCTCTGGCCGCCTGTGCCTTCATGATCTTATTGGTCTCCTCCACCAGAATAGGAATAAAGCGCAACGCAATCGACATCATCATGGCAATCTCATGCACAGGTACATGAAGATAATTCAGCGGTTTCAGTAAAGTTTCCAGCGCATCTGTCAACTGATTCGGTGTAGTCGTCAATGTCATCATGGAAGAACCAATGATTAACAAGATCAGCCGAAGTGCCAG
>JAUNIU010000228.1:0-2755 GCA_030523265.1 Eubacteriales bacterium
TAAAGATGGTGTCAAAGAATTGATAGTATCAGAACCCGGTGGTGCCAGAGCTATAGAGTCTGTCTATACATACAAAAATAATAAAGTAGTTATGCTTTCCGAGGGTTGGTTTAATGGAATCGGGTATATCAAAGGGAAAAAGTATGTTGTAGGATACGGCAGTGGTGGGGCACAGAATTTTAATTATACGGTCTATAAAATCACAAAAGGGAAGTTAAAAAAAGTAACGAAATACGCTTGTGTCAATGGTGATTTTCAAAAAGACAGTAAGACAATTAGCAAAAATAATTTTATGAATTTTGTGAAAACGGTGAAATTTTCTCCTGGAAAAACATACAAAATCAGCAAGAAATATTATAGTCCTAAAAAACTGGGTATCTCTGTCAATGCTTCAAAGACCAATACCTGTATTGAAAAAGCGGATAAGAACAAAGTATATTATCGTAACATTACGCTTGGCGATGAGGGAATAATAGCTTCCAAAAGCAAATTAAAGTCTGCGAAGATTACGGGTAACACCAAATTCTATTACGGTGATACTACTCACCTTTTTGGAGATAATCCTGCCGGAAAAGATATGGATTCCAAAAAATGGATCTATGAACTGAGCAAGAGCCAATTTCTAAAGACTATGAAAACATATAAAGGTACATGCGATCAGATTGTTATAAAAAATGGAAAAGCGGTAAAAGTTTTCATTCATATTCAAGTTGCGGGATGATTGTAAATGCCGATCACAACAAACCGTTTCCGCAATACGCTATACCCCCTGTTTTGGGGGTATTTTTCTTTGGTGCAATTTTGTTTCCAATATAGGTACCGAAGAACTCGCGCACCTCGAGATGGTAGCCACCATCGTCCGTCAGCTTACGAAAGACCTTACTCCAGAGGAAATCAAGGCTTCAGGATTTGATAAATACTATATTGATCACACTCTGGCGATCTGGCCACAGGCAGCCAGCGGAGAACCATTTAGTGCCAGCCAGTTCCAAAGTACCGGCGACACCATCACAGATTTGTACGAAGACATGGCTGCAGAACAAAAGGCGCGCCTGACTTACGATAACATTCTGCGAATTGTGAAAGATCCGGAGGTTGCCGATCCGATTCGGTTCCTGCGCCAACGTGAAATCGTACACTTCCAAAGATTCGGTGAAGCACTGCGCAAGGTTCAGGATGAAAGAGATTCCAAAAACTTCTATGCATTCAATCCGCAAATTGATAGAAAACCTTGCTAAGATTTCTCTCCTATATGTCCTTCTTTTAGGATACAAAGATATCCTGCTTTCTGGACACAAAAAATCCCAGGGTGTTGATTGCATAATACCAAATCAACCCTGGGAATTTTTTCTTAATTTCTATAAAGAACCGCTAACAGTGCAATACTATTTACATAATTCTTCAGCCAATGCCTCAATGGACGCTGCCGCCCCTTCATCTACTGCGGATTTGATCGTCACTGTGGTATCTGCATACGTAATGTTCTTACTCTTTTCCAACATCCCCGCCATGACTCTCTTAGCAGTTGGAGCCCAGGAACCGTTTTCGAGGAAAGCAACGGTACGGTTCTGGTAATTTCTCTCTGTCAAATGCTGGATAAATGTTTTCATATGCGGGAAAACATCTCCGTTATATGTTATAGATGCTAAGACCAGTTTATCATAACGGAAAGCATCCTCTACACACTCTGCCATATCTTCGCGTGCCAGATCTGCCACTACCACCTTTGGACAACCCTTTTCTTCCAATTTAGCAGCCAATAATTCCACTGCTTTTTTCGTATTGCCATACACAGAAGAATACGCTATCATAACACCCTCGTTTTCTGGCTGATAAGATGACCAGATATCATATTTTCCAATATAATGTCCCAGATTTTCTGTAAGTATCGGACCATGCAATGGGCAAATGATCTCAATATCCAAGGCAGCCGCCTCTTTTAACAATTTCTGTACCTGGACACCATATTTTCCGACAATTCCGATATAATAACGACGGGCCTCACAGTCCCAATCTTCTTCCACATCTAAAGCACCGAATTTTCCGAATCCATCTGCCGAAAATAATACTTTATCTGTACTGTCATAAGTAACCATAACCTCTGGCCAATGTACCATTGGCGCAAACACAAATGTTAAAATATGTTTTCCCAGCTCTAAGGTATCTCTATCAGCTACCACGAGTTTTTTCATAGATTCGTCCGGTCCAAAGAACTGATCCATCATGGTGAATGTCTTTGCATTTCCCACTACTGTAACATCTGGATAGACCTTCAAAAAGTTCTTGATATTCGCCGAATGATCCGGTTCCATATGCTGGACTACCAGATAATCCGGTTTCCTGTCACCCAGTACATCTGCGATATTCGCCAGCCATTCTTCCTTGAAATTAATATCCACCGTATCCATAACCGCGATTTGATCATCCATTATGACATAGGAATTGTATGCCATTCCATTTGGAACAATGTACTGCCCTTCAAACAGATCGACCTGGTGATCATTGACACCAACATATTTAATATCATTTGTAATTTTCATGGTTGCATCTCTCCTATCTTAGTATTTTACAAATATATATATTGTCTCACCCACCGTTTATTATGAATTATTATGGATAAAATAGCAAGTAAAAATATACGTTTAATTTCCGATCTTCTTTTTATCCACTTTGATTTTAGTTCCCTTTTTCTTAGTGACAGTCAGTTTATACGTCTTTCCGCCTGCTTTGATATACAGAACCAATTTTTTATCTG
>JAUNIU010000228.1:2765-3656 GCA_030523265.1 Eubacteriales bacterium
TTGGCATTTATTACCTGGTACTCTACCTTCTCATTTTTGCCGCCTGACAGAGCAATCGATGTCTCATCTGTATAAAAATTATCCTTATTATATAAGAAGTCCTTTATCAAAGTCTCTGCGTTCTCTGGCTTCACTCCTTTCTGCCCTTTATAGGTAACTTTATAAGATTGATATTTTTTATCATATTGTTCTTTCGTCATATTGGTGCCCATATAATTGGCATCCGCCTGCTGCGTAGACGAATTGGTATCCGCCTGGTCTTTCCCATTTACCAGATTTTGTACCACCGTGATAATGGTATCATCTGACTCATGTGGGACGATCTGATTCGGCATCACAAAACTGAGCAGCAACAATACCAGTGCTACCACAATCTTGATAAGCTGATTAGAATATTCCAGTACCAATGGACTGATCACCACCGCGGCTCCGATCAGCACCACCGCAGATAAAACATTAACCGAATATAATCTCCACAATCCAAATGCCAACAATACTGCCGCAATTCCCCATAATGCCATTCCAGGTAATTCTGGGATATCTGGCATAGATATACCATGTTTCTTCTCGTCGTCTGGTTTATCATTCCACGAATCCATCACCACATCGGATACGACAATATCCTTTTCAAGTTCTAGATCCTCCGGACTCTTGGCTCCTGTCCCTGTATCGCCTGGTTTCGGATCGGTTAATTTACGCGGCATATCCAGCATAATATCTTCTGCCAGCCAACTCATATCCTTTTCTGCATTTGCCGAAGATGTTGCAGGTTCCTGCTGGACTTCTGCTGCCTTTTGTGTCTCTTCCGCTTTCCGCGCTTCCCCAGCGACTCTCTGCGCCTCCGCTGCCTTTCTCGCCTCTTCCGCTTTCCGAGCTTCCTCGGCGGCTCTA
>JAUNIU010000229.1 GCA_030523265.1 Eubacteriales bacterium
GAACTGTGGACAAGAGAGGAGTGCCTGATGAACACCAAACCAATGATTATTGAGACACAAACGTTTGAAGATTTTCGCGGATATCTATCGGTGCCTTATGACAGCAAGGTGCCATTTGATTTTACCATCCGCCAGATCAATCAAGGCTATAGTAAAAAGGCGTTTACACTTCGAGGATTACATTTCCAAGCAGGAGTACATACTCAAGCGAAACTGGTGTCTTGCCTGCGAGGGAAGATATTTAATGTGGCGGTTGATTTACGACATGGAGAGAACTTTGGATACGCTTACAGCGCAGTACTATCTTTTGAGAATAAGAAGCAGATGTACATCCCCAGAGGGTTTGCTCATGGATATCTGACATTAGAGGATGATACCTTGATGCAGTGGTGTGTGGATTCAGATTTTTGCGCTGAGTCAGCAAAATGCGTGAAGTGGGATTCGTGTGGAATTGAATGGCCGGGAAAAGAAACTGATTATATAATTAGTGATAAGGATAAGAATGGTATCAAACTAATTGATTTACAGTAATGATTTCAATCGGAAGGGAGAAGAGATTATAATGGAAGCGCAATCGTTATTCTCGTTATCTTCCTCTGTTTCCTCCACCCGTATAATCTATACACCATCCCCCTTCGCTCGTTCATCCCTGATCCATCTGCAGGAGACAGGCACATTGCAGGCTTTGCATCCACATAAAAGCGAGCGTTCCGGCTTGAACTCCTGCCTGTTCTTTACAGTTCTGTCTGGATCAGGGGAGCTGGTTTATGACGGAAAGAGATACGAGTTGCGCACAGGCGATTGTGTGTTTATAGATTGCCGAAAAGTATATTCCCATGAGACAGGTCATGTGAATACGGACAATTCCGGGACAAACAATGTAAACAGTCTCTGGTCTCTCCAATGGTGTCACTTTTACGGCCCGAACATGAACGCCATCTATCGCAAATATCAAGAGCGTGGTGGACGCCCCGTATTTCAAACCGAGCAGCTCAATAATTACCGAACCATCTTAACTGAGCTTTATCAGATTGCAGAATCTGCCGATTATGTCCGGGACATGCGGATACATGAGAAGCTGTCATCGCTCTTGATCCTGCTAATGGAAGATGCGTGGTGCGGAGAAAAAGCATCCAATAATACACCTTCGACTGTGGATATCCAACAGGTGAAGGAATACCTGGATTTAAACTATGCACAGATAATTACGCTGGATGATCTGGCATCACGCTTTTTCATCAACAAATACTATCTGTTGAAACTCTTCAAAGAACGCTATGGCGTGACAATCAACGCCTATCTGAACCAAGTACGGGTGACCTATGTCAAGCAGCAGCTCCGCTTCACGGACAAGACGGTGGAATGCCTGGCGATTGAGTTGGGCATGGAACCCAACTATCTGAGCAGGCTATTTAAAAAGGTAGAGGGCGTAAGTCCGAGCGAGTATCGTAAAAAGTGGCGTGGGAACTGAAGAATAACCCAAGTTTTATTACACATAAAAGTAGATTAACATGGAAAATATGGTTGGAGAAGTAGATAAACATGGAAAAGGAAAAAGTAAATGGGAAGGTTCAGGAAAATTTGGTGCCTGAGGGCTCCTGTGAAAAGAAACGTGGCCGTCCACCTAAAAAGGATTATGATTCTAATGCACTCATGCAGGAGCTGATTGATATAGTGACAGAGGTTTATCAGAAAAGCCATGAGATAAAAGCAACTGCTATAGAACTTTCTCTTCCGGCGAACAAAGTAAAGAAACTGTTGATTACTGGAAACGTAATATCTTATCCAGAGACAGAGAAGATCCAGGCATTACTCCAGCAGGGAAAGACGATGGAAGAAATTCAGGAGATTATGGGATTAAGCTATTCGACTATTAATACTTACCTTCCTTACACAAAGGTAATTTATAAAATGTCCGAGATTAGCCAGAATGCGGAGCGGATTAAGCGGTATAAGGAAAGAAAGCAGGCCATAGCTGACTTGAAGAAAGACTGCACAGAGGAAAAATTGTGGGAATGTATCATAGCTTTTCAGAATTACCCATTCTATACTGCTTCCGGACTTCCTTTTACTTACACACTTAAGGTTGGACGCAGCGGTGAATTCACAAAAGAGCTGTTCATCAACAGACGAGAGAACAGTAAATCTCTGGCATGGAGTTCGGTTAAAATCGCCTTCGAGAGGGCGGCGGAGAAACGAGGCGATGTGTTTGAACGTCCCAAGGCCATTGCAGATGTCCGTGGTGTGAGCTACAGTTATAGCATTCTTTGGCGGTTTGGCGTGATAAATGTTCCGGAAAAGGTAGAAGGGAAATTGAAGGGGAAGGGGGACGGTATCCGATAAAAGACGCTGCTTCATTCAATTTTGACTTGCTATGTACCCTTTTTAGAGTTAACATCCACCACGAATCTCAAGAAAGGGTGGTGATGAAATGGATAACATTGTGAGAAGTCAAAGAGGGTACTCATCTGATATTATGGCTCAACTAAAGATTTACCTGCAGGAACTTCCGATCAACTGTGAAAAATGGGCAAACTCTTTATTGGAATTAAGCTATCAGGTATACTTGGAACTAAACTCTGAGGAAACACAAGAACTCAAGGAGATTACGGATCCCCTGGAAAAAAGCTTAAGTTCGTTAATTGTTTCAGAGGAAGAAGCAGATCGATACATGAATATTGTCTATGAGCTGTGTTCAGTTTATGAGCGGCGGAGTTATATCGAAGGGATGAAGGTTGGCGCAAGATTGGTTGTTGAGTTGATGAAAGAGTAATGAAGATCAGGATCTCTATAAGAAGAAAAAGTAAAAAGAACCGGCGCATATGCTGATGGCCCAGATGAACTTATAAGGCTTACCTGTTGAACCATGTAATAATGTGGATCGTTTCACCTTCAAATGTTTGTGCATTTTATAAATCAAATGGAGTTGCTTTCATCTCTATTTAGAGCCAATATAGAAACACCGAAAATGAACTCAAACATAGGTGGGAAAGAAATGACCAGACAGAAAAAGGAAATACTTAAAAAAATCGAGGAGATAAGGATGGCGATTCTAGTAGACATAGAACTGGGGTTTGGCTATGTGCCTGTTGGCGGACATGATAGAATGTATAGTGAAATGTATCAGCTGAAAGATGAATTGGCACAGCTTAGACATTATGCAGATGCAGAAGAAATGAACAGCGACCCACGCAGATATAAGCACATCAACTGCAAATTCGATGAAGAACTTCCATTTATTTGACATTGGAATTGCATCCCACAAAATACAATTTAATCCTCATCTATAGCTTGCTATGTACTTTTCTCAGAGCTAATATTGCCACAAACAAAGGTAACCCGTGTATCGAAGAAAGGATGATAGTGACTATATGGAGAGAAGTTGGGGTGTCCGAACAGGAAATACAGCAGAAATTGTAAGTCAAATTGTATCTTATCTACAATCCCACCCGGCAAATTATTGCGATCAAATGGATACATTGCTGGAGCTGGTCTATCAGGCATATACAGAATTTAATTCTGTAGAGACGCCGGAGTTTAAGGCAATTATTGATCCGTTGGATGAGCAGTTAAGATCCCTCGTGGATACGGATGAAGAGGCGGATGAGTATATGAATGTAGTGTTTGAGCTGTGCGCAGCTT
>JAUNIU010000230.1 GCA_030523265.1 Eubacteriales bacterium
ATTCTGCCAGCAACCTTACGCCTTGATGAAGGTCTAGTGCTTTACCGTTTCGATCCTTTATTTATAAAAACCCTCGAAAGCCTTTTTCCACCTGTTTCCGGGGCAGCATCACCTGATGTCCACAGCCGCGGCACTTAATTCGGATATCCATACCTACCCGCATCAATTCCCATGCATTGGTACCGCAGGGATGGGGTTTCTTCATCTTGATCACATCTCCAACTTTTAAGTCCATCATACCCTCACTATCTGCTATTCCTTGTTCATCTTGATCTTATGAATCTCACGCTGCACACTATAATACGGTGTAATATCAGACGGCAGACTATCTGTATTGATGCGCTTAGAACTGATCATCCACGCCCGTTTGGTCTGATATACCGGTATTTCCACCGCTTGCTCTAAGATGATCTGATAAATGGCATTGGTGGTTTGGATCCGCTTCTCTGCCTTGACCCGCTGTCCCACTTTCGCCAGCTTCTTTTCCAGCTTCCCACCGTAAATCCCGGTCAGAGATCCTTTATTCATGGATTTTGTCCCGTCTGTCTGGGAATAATTTTCTGCCAGTTCCGGATCTACCCCGATCGTATCCACACTACACCAGATTTGTTGTTTTCCGGTCTGTAATTGTTGTTCCATGGTCTGGGCATCTGTGATCTGGATCAGCTTTAATACAATCCCCAATTCCTGCAAATCTTCTGCCGCTGTTGCCATCATACCATACATGGGACTCGTCTCGCCCCCCTGTATCCATACGGTATACTCTGTAGTGCCACCCAAAGGTGCGCCCACCACTTTATCCTCTGCAATCGTATAACCTGCCTCCTGCAGATACGCTAATGCAGCTTTCTTCGCGGCTTTCCGCTTTTTATCGCTGGCATCCTCCGATTCATAGATAGTACCACCCTCTGCATCCTGTGCAAAGGCAATACTCTCCTTCCCCTGTTGTTTCAGAGACAGCCAGGAGTCCATAGATACCGGTGCATTGATTAATGCCATGGTATTCTCATATTCCTCCTGCCCGGTACCACGACATGCACTGATCACCGTAGCCAACGCTTTGCGCAGTGCGATCGATTCATCACTGGCACCACTCAGTCCTACTTTTACTTGCTTTGCATTCAGACAGACATACCCATATTGATTATCCGTCACAAATCTGGTTTCCATGGTTTTGCCGCTCAATTTGCCATTATCGTTGGCAGCCATCGCCGCCTCCAAAACCGTCCGGTCAGATGCAGTCATCACCATATCCACGGTATCTCCCGTGATCTCCGACACCAACGTCGTTCCGTCCGATATATCCCCGGATACTAATTTGGTCATATCTTCCAGATAGAGATACGCGGTCTCCGGGCATCCCTGATAATACAACTCATTGGCTGCAAAATAGGCAATGCCATCCTCATATTTCACAAAACGATATGGTCCTGCGCCCATCGGAGATGTCTTGTTAGCGCGCAATGCTGACAAATCTCCTCTGGTGAATCCAAACTGTCCTGCTTCATAATTATATTTCGTAGTATCCCCATAATAGTGCAATGGGCATACAGGAATCCGCAGCTTGTCCAGCATTTTCTGGTCGTAGCCATCGGTATAAATGTACAATTCATAATCATTCAGACGACGGATGCCCGAAATCGTATCAGCCTTTTTCTTCTGATATTTTGCCAAACCCTGTATCTTGCTCTTCTTTAACCTGGATGGTCCTTTATAGTTCTTATCACAAAAAGCATATAAAGTGAAAATCACATCATCGATCGTGATCGGTTCTCCATCACTAAACATCAGATCGTCACGTAATGTGATCCGATATACGGTATACCCCGCCTTGCGTTTATAACGGACTTTGACATTGGCAACCCCGAAATATGTCTCGGATTTTCCATCAAAATCCCGCTGTTCGCCATCGATGCCATTTTCCACGATCCTACCCGCACGATCGCAGTCCAACAGCATGACCTGCGTCAATTCCACCGCCTGCAGATCTGCTTCCGCTTTTGCCATGAATGGATTAAATTTATTACTAAACTGGTCACAACCAATGCGCAACGGTACATCCGAATAACTGGAACCTTTTCCTCCTGCCTGCGTGGTTCCATTCTTTACCTCTGCTGTGGTCTGCACCTTTGGTTTCTCCGCCTTCTTGGGCCGCCCACAGGCTGTCATCCCTGTCAACATAGATGCTGTCACCGTCAATATAACTAAACGTTTTACGAATCGATTCATGTCCATGCCCCTTTCTCATTTCCTGTTCGTATTATATTGAATTATCATCAATTCAGCAATAGTATAAATCAGAAAAAGTGATTCTATCCGAATCACTTTTTCTATTTACGTCCATATATAATTCCGTCTACTCCCCACGCTGCTATGTACGCCTCGTGTAAGTCCCAGCGGTCACGTTTGATGTCAACCCTGTCTTCTCTGTATATCCACCAAACATATATCTCTCGGGGATAAACGAAAATGTCTTGTATCATATTTCCTCACAGACACTCCTACATTTTCGTGTACCTATAATTTAGCACATTTTATAGGATTTTGCAAGCAAATTTTACAATTTTATGATTATTTTTACATTTTTCGTGTTTTATTTTACATTTTCCACCCATTTTTGCCATCTATCATAGAACAATGCATCTCCATGGATCCAACCTCAATGGCAACAGCCAAACACCATCTCTTTATCATAGTTCATCACAATAATCCATGACAATCAGTAAGGTTCGCTTATACGAAACGCCCGTGCCGATATACGAATACTCACCCCTGAGATTCACAGACACTTCTTTCTGCGTAATCAGGGAATTCATTGCACTGATCGCATCCGCACATTTATACGCGCACGCTTCCCCCCAGTTCATCGGATCTACATCACACTCCAACAGAGCATCCAGTAAATCATCTGCTCCCCTGGAAGCAATACTGTTTGCAGTGCTACCCGCCTGATCCGCATAGGTCTGTGCACAGGTGGACAAACCATTTGCGACGTTTATTGTTTTGCCATACACCTTTCCGTACGCCCGGATCATGTTGGTTATCTCTGTCGCTATGCCGGATACTACGGTTGCATCATATGTATTATTATCCGCATAAATCATATCATCATTGGTTTTCGTACTATCCTGAAATACCTGAATGCAATATACATTCTTTGCACCGCCACCATCCACGAATGCGATGACAGTAGTACCGGAACTATCTTTCATGGAATACGCGCCCGCCTGCGTAGTCTTAGATCCATTTTCGTACACATTATAATCACTTAACTGACTAAATCCGTTGGCTTTGAGTGTTGTTTCCGTATCTTTGACCGTTACCAAAGAGCCATAGTTCATGACGGTACCAATGCCACAAATTCCAACCACCTGATTGTCCTTAAGATAGATCAACAAATACTCACTATAAGAAGAATTGTTACATGCGATATAATCATATCCCTGTGGTGATGTACCCGTGCGCAATGTATATCCAGACAAAACACTTTCCACAGCGGATCTCGACATACCAACCCATAAGCACTTGGACCCCATATTAAACGGATTTACACCACTTGGAATCGTTTCCCCTGGAGACGCCGTTGGTGTCGGAGTAGCGGTCGGTGCCAAGGTCGGTGTTGCCGTTGGCTTCAGCGTTG
>JAUNIU010000231.1:0-1854 GCA_030523265.1 Eubacteriales bacterium
TCGATGTCATTGTATTCTGAATCGAACGCAGGATAATATTTCCACGCGTGCTATACTCTACATATCCCAGCCTATCTCCTTGTGGATGAAAAAATACGATTTTCTTTACTTTTGCGCCAGTGATGGTTGCTAACAACGCATGCGATCGTTCATGATGAAATACACCGACAAATGCAATTCGATTGAACAATATATACGTAATCCGGCTCCCCAGGAAAGCCGCAATCATGGAATAAATAATGAAAATCACTTTATCCATAATCCAACCAAACACCGGAATAAACAGCGTCAAAATCACTGCGGTACCTAAATATTCCAGCATCAAATGTGTCATTGATCTGCCCTCTCTTTTTTTGTCAATCTATACCTAACACAGATTAGAAACAACTCAATTATCACATTTTTTGCAAGTTTTATCAAGTTCTACCAATACTACTTGGCAATACGTAATGTTTCTATCCAACTGCTGATTTTTTCTGCCTGTCCACTCACTTCATCCCGTTCCGCTTCAAAAACATCCTCTACCACATTGGCATCCGGACATAATTTCTGTATATCTTCCACGCTGCTTCCCAAACCATAACCGCCATGGGTGGCAAAATATACCATCAATCCCATGCATCAATACAAATACTATTTCTGCGCCTCCACCGGCGGCACCATCTCTGCATAACTTTTCAGCAGTTCCGGTGTGCTGGTATAGTATCTTTTATCCTGATTGAGTGTCTGTATCTCCTTCATTTCCTCAGCCGTCAGCTCAAAGTCGAACAAATCAAAATTATCACGGATGTGGTCTGGATTTTTTGAACCAGGAATTACCACGTTTCCTGCCTGTACATGCCAGCGAAGGATAATCTGCGCATTACTTTTGCCGTACTTCTCAGCCAGTCTAGAAAATACAGGTTCCTGAATCAGTCCTGCATCGCCATGCCCCAGCGGATACCACGCCTGAATTACAATCTCTTCTTTTTCCAGAAAATCCTTTAATCCCTTTTCCTGCGAATACGGATGGGTTTCTGTCTGCAATACCGTCGGTTTCACTTCACAGACACTTAATATTTCCCTGATCTGCTCTTCGTTAAAATTAGACAGACCAATTGCCTTGACTTTTCCCTCTTTATACGCCTTCTCCATCAAGCGGTATCCTGCGATATAGTCGCCTGCCGGCTGATGAATCAGCAAAAGGTCTATATAATCTGTGTCCAGTCGTTGCAACGTTTTTTCCACTGCATCAGACTGATTGTAGAAAGACGGCCACAGTTTGGTCTCCAGAAATATTTCTTCTCTGGCAATACCGGACTTTTTCATAGCGCGACCTACTGCTTTTTCGTTGACATAGGCATTGGCGGTATCAATCAGCCGGTATCCATCCTGTAATGCGCTTACACAAGAAGTCTCTGCCTCATCCGGACTTAGCATGAATGTACCGATTCCCACCATTGGCATTTCCACCCCATTATTCAGTTTCACATACATTTGATTACTCATTTTAAATCTCTCCTATCTTATATTTATTTGCTATTTCATGACGCCTGTTATAACATCGCCGAAACACAGCAACCGATTCATAACTTCTTTGCCAGTTTCTGTGCCTCTGTTTGATTGGTTGCCATTCCCTGATAATCCATTCCATAAAGGGCCGCATACCTGCCCACTGTATAATCTCCAGCAGCAAGCTGCTCTTTCGTGGGAGACGCTCCCTGAAATACAAAGAATAACTTCTTTCCCTGCAATGTTTCTTCGGAAACCATGCCATAGGAACGGTCTAACAGGTTTCTCACAGAGCCACTCATACTGTGCCAGTAAAGCGGCGAGCCAAGCACAATCGTATCTGCCTGTTTCATTCTGCCGATT
>JAUNIU010000231.1:1864-3588 GCA_030523265.1 Eubacteriales bacterium
TACTTCCATAAACTGATCATCCGCATACTCCTGTCCATAGGAATAGATTTTGTAATCCACCAGATGAAGGGTATCGTATTCTTTTCCCTCCAATAAGTTTCCTGCCAGATTCACGGTATTCCCTTCTTTGTTTGGACTTCCATTAATAAATAAAATGTTCATTTGCTTCACCATTCCTTTCTCAATACTATTTTCTCTTTCATCACTATTTCCCTTGTATTCATGGTTCACCTGTCACAATCTGCTAAATCAGCACAGTAATATCAATCATAGATCACGTTTGTAAGTTTCCCCACCGCCTTCCTACTCCGAAGATTCCATATTTAATCCCAAGCCTTCCGCCCACTCTCTAATTTCCTCTTCCCCGTCTGCCACATCCTCTCTGGACAGGGAAAGCGTATTTTCGCTGACATGGGCATCAGGTTGCAGCTCGGAAATCGTATTCAATATATCCGAAAAACCACTGCCACCATGAGTGACAAAGGGAATAATGGTTTTTGCACCAAAATCATACTCCTCCAAAAAGGAATATACCGGCATAGGCAGATCTCCCCACCAGTTTGGGAATCCCAGAATCACGATATCATACTGATCAAAATTCTCCACATGACCGGATAGTTCTGGTCTGACTCCCTTTTCCTGCTCCTCTGCTGCCTGCTCCACCAGAGTATCATGTTCCAATGGATAGGCATCCTTTGTTTCAATCGGAAACAAATCACCTCCGATGGTTTCCTGCACCAATCCCGCAACATACTCTGTATTACCCATTTTTTCACTGTCCTTTACCACGATACTTGCCCCGGCAATGGCATCGTTCGCCGATGTTTTCTCATCCTCTGGTACCGTAAAATATGTAATCAAGATGCGGGCATTCTTTGCCACACTGCTTATCTCTTTTCCTGCTGACGCTCCGTTCCTACTATTCCCGGATGAATTATCTGTCTGCCCACAGGCTGACAGACTGAACATAAGTATGATACTTAAAAAAACCGTCATCCATTTCCTCATATATAAATCTCCTTTCCATATGCTGTTGTAACCAGATCCCTCTTACCAACGTTCTTTCAGAATCTAAAGAATGTTCTGTTTGGACAATTCACACAATAACTTAACGTATCAAAAACTTCTGATATTACCTGCTTTGCCTGTCACTGTCTGGTCTATACGGGAGTTGCCTTCTTTTCATCCCATACAGCCAAGTCCCACTGCAGACACCTTCAGAGCCGGTTCCATCCATCGACAAATATCAATACTTTAATCCTTTCACCCATTTGTTTACCTTTTTCTGGGAAGGAATCTCGTAAAAATTACGCCCTTTGCGCCATTTTGTCTTAGATGATATCTTTGCCCTGGTCTTCAAATGTTTCCCACTGTTTCCCAAACCACTACTAATTGACGTAGAGAAAGGAACCACTGTTTTTCCCTTGAGACTTACCTTTTCTACAAGGCTATATACGATATGCGGTGCTTCTCCCCACCAAATCGGGTATCCGATATAGACTACATCTGCTTTCTTGACAGCTTTCTTTATCGCTTTTAAGTTTGCAATTTCGGGACGCACCTTACTCGCAGCGGGAGTTTCTGCCGATTTGTGCTCCCTTGATACACGGCTTGCATCATTGCTATAATCCAGATCTGCCTCTGTATATGGTTCAGCTGCTTTAATAGCAATCATCGTTCCCTTTGTCGCCTTTTTTATTCTTTTCGCAGCCCCCTTTGTCGTC